>NZ_JBGCCA010000015.1:0-176810 GCF_041261265.1 Streptacidiphilus sp. MAP12-33 | reverse complement strand
CGGGCGCCGGGGGCGTCGAGCGGGCCGTCGACCAGTCCGGCGAAGCCGATGGCGACCCGCTCGCCGCCGATCGGCACGAGGCCGACCTCGACGACCGCGCCCGCGTCGAAGCGGACCGAGGACCCGGCCGGGACGGCGAGTCGCAGGCCGAACGCGGCCGCGCGGTCGAACGCCAGGCGCGGGTTGGTCTCGAAGAAGTGGAAGTGCGAGGTCACGGTGACCGGCACGGGCGCGGTGTTGCGCACCGGCAGGACCACGACCGGCTCCGCCGGCTCGTAACCGGCACCCGAACCCGGCAGCTTGGCGCCCGGCGCGTCCGCGCCCAGCGAGCCCTCGCCGCGGAACGGGTCGTCGATGACGCACAGGCGCGTGCCGTCCTCGAACACCGCCTCGACCTGGAGGGTGGTGACCACGTCGGCCACGCCCGGCAGCACGTCCTTCGCGGACAGGACGGTGCGGCCGGCCTCGATCGCCTCGGCCAGCCGCCTGCCGTCGCGGGCGGCCTCGCAGACGGTGTCCGCGATCAGCGCGGTCGCCTCCGGCACGTTCAGCCGCAGGCCGCGCGCCCGCCGGGCGCGCGCCAGTTCCGCCGCTGAGAACAACAGCAGCCGGTCCCGTTCAGTCGGAGTCAATCGCACGGTGCCTCGCAGTTTAGAACGCCGTTCAAACGTCCCTCGCATTGAACCTCCCGCAGCGCCGCCTGTCCAGCCGACGGTCCCGGAACACGCGTGGGCACCCGCCCGGATCAGCCGGACGGGTGCCCACGACGAGGGAGGGGACGGGGGCGGGCTGCTACAGCCCCAGCAGCGCCTCGCGGCGGTCGAACCAGGCCAGGGTGTCGGCGATGCCCTGCTCCAGCGAGAGCTCGGCGCGCCAGCCCAGCAGCCGCTCCGCCTTCCCGGTACGGGTGAACGCGCCCGCGTTGTCGCCCGGACGCGGCGGTGCCTCCTCCAGTGCCGGCCGCTCGCCGGTGACGGTCTCGAAGGCGGCGATCAGCTCACGGACCGTGGTGCCCTGCCCGGTGCCCAGGTTGATCACCTCGTAGCAGCCGGGGCCGTCCAGCGGCAGCACCTCGTCGAAGCGCTGCACGGCCGCGACGTGGGCCCGCGCGAGGTCCCAGACGTGGACGTAGTCGCGGATGCCGCTGCCGTCGCGGGTGGGCCAGTCGGTGCCGGTGATCAGGAACGGCAGGCCGTTGGCGCGCGCCTGGATCAGCTTGCCGAGCGCGTGGGAGGGGAGCGCCACCTGCAGTCCGGTGCGCAGCTCCGGGTCGGCGCCGACGGGGTTGAAGTAGCGCAGCGAGAGCACGCGCAGCGCGGTGGCCTGGGCGGTGTCCTTGAAGACCAGCTCGTTGACCATCTTGGTGCGGGCGTAGGGCGAGAGCGGGTCGAGCTCGGAGTTCTCGTCGACCGAGAAGTCGTCCCCGGCGGTGTAGATCGAGGCCGAGGAGCTGAAGAGCAGGCGGTCGCAGCCGTTGCGCAGCAGGTGCTCGGTCAGTGCGACGGTCTTGGCGACGTTGACGTGGTAGTAGCGCAGCGGCTGGGCCACGGACTCGGGGACGACGATCAGCGCGGCACAGTGGATCGTCGCGCCGATCTCGGGATGTTCCTCGAAGATCCGGTCGATCAGCTCGCCGTCGGCGATGTCGCCCTCGTAGAACGCACGGCCCTCGGTGAACTCCACCCGCCCGGTCACCAGGTTGTCGAGCAGCACGGGCGTGATCCCCGCGTCCAGGCAGGCCGAGGCGACCGTGCTGCCGATGAAACCCGCGCCGCCGGTGATCAGGACCTTCACGTTCTCGTTCCCCTCCGTAGGTGGACGAGGCGCCGCGAGGGCGCCTCAGAATCCCCGACGTTCCAGCCTTCGTGATGGTTCCGTGATCGATGGGAGATCTTCCGGTGACCGGGGGAGGGAGCGGCAAGGGGGATCGGGGCGCGCGCCGCCATTGCCGCCAGGCATTTCTTCCGACAGGATGAAGTCCGGATATACACCCCAAGATCCACCGTTCCCGCTCCGAGCTGGGACAATGGGAGAGCAAGTAGCCGCGCACACCCGACGCGGCCCCGGGCAGGGCAGGAGAACGATGGCGCCAAGGCCGCAGTCGCCGCGGCTCCCCCAGCCCGCGCACGGCTCCCCGCAGCCCGGCCGACCGCGGCACAGCCAGGCACCGGACTGGCTCGAGCCGGCGATGGCGGCCAACGGCATCGGTTCGTGGCACTGGGACATCCGCGCCGACCGCATCGTCTGCGACGAGCGCGCTCTCGCGATCCTCGGCCTCCAGGAGGTCGAGCCCGAGGCGGCCCTGCAGGCCCTGCAACAGGCGGGCGCGCCGGCGTCGGTGCCCGCGGCCGCCGTTCCGCCGATCCCGGCCACGCTGCCGACCGCCGCCACGGCCGTCCTGCCGGGCGGCCGCACCCCGCAGGCGTCGATCACCGCGGACGAGTTCCTCGCGCTGCTGCATCCCGAGGACGCGCCGATCGTCAAGCGCCGCGTCGAGCGGGCGATCGCCGAGCTCGGCCAGTGCGGCGCCTACTACCGCACCGTCTTCCCCAGCGGCGAGCTGCACGCCGTCCGGTTCCGCGGCCGGGTGCTGGCCGACGAGCAGGGCCGGCCGACCCACATGGTCGGCTTCGTCTGGGACGCCACCGTCGAGCTGCACAAGCGCCGCCGCGCCGACCACGCCGCGACCGTGCGCGAGGAGCGCACGCTCTTCATCCGAGAGGCCGCCAAGGCCCTGTCCGAGGCGGTGACCACCGCCGACGTCGCCCGCGTCTTCACCGAGCTGCCGCTGCCCGGCATCCCGCCGGACGGCCTGGTCCTCGCGGTCCTCGAGAGCGGCCGGATCCAGATCCTGGCCGCCTCCGGCTACGACGGCCAGTCGCGTCCCCCGCACGACCACGTGCCGCTGGACGCCGACCACCCCGCCGCACTCGCCCTGCGCACCCGTACGCCCGTCTTCCTGGCCAGCCAGGAGGAGTACCGCCAGCGGTTCCCGGTGGCGTGGCCGCCGGTCAACGGCCACCCCCGCCACGCCTGGGCCTTTCTGCCGCTCGTCGCGAGCGGGCGTCCGCTCGGGGTCTGCCTGGTCAGCTTCGACGAGAACCGCTCGCTCGACTACGAGGAGCGGACCCTGCTCTCCACCCTCGGCGGCCTGGTCGGCCAGTCCCTGGCGCGGGCCCGCCTGCACGACGCCGAACACGAGCTGGCCGCCGGCCTGCAGCGGGTGCTGCTGCCCAGACGCGTGCCGCCGGTCCCCGGCTTCGAGTCCGTGGCCCGCTACCTGCCCGCCGGGACCGGCCTGCAGATCGGCGGCGACTGGTACGACGTCGTCGCGCTCCCGGGCGGCCACGTCGGCGTCGTGATCGGCGACGTCCAGGGCCACGACGTGCACGCCGCGGGCGTCATGGGCCAGCTGCGGATCGCCCTGCGCGCCTACGCCGCCGAGGGCCACCCGCCCGCCGCGGTGATGACCCGCGCCTCCCGCTTCCTGGCCGACCTGGACACCGGCCACTTCGCCACCTGCCTGTACGCCGAGGTGAACGTCGACTACGGCGCCGTCTACGCGGTCCGGGCCGGTCACCTCAACCCGCTGATCCGCCGCGCCGACGGCAGCACCGCCGTCCAGCACGTCGACGGCGGCCTGCCGCTCGGCGTCGACCCCGACCAGGGCTACATGGTCAGCCGGTTCACCCTCGACCCCGGTGACGTGCTGCTGCTCTGCACCGACGGACTCGTCGAGACCCGCCGGGTCGACCTCGACGAGGGCATGGAACGCCTGCGCCGCGTCGTCACCGGCGGCAGGGACACGATCGGCAGTGCCGCGGGCCAGGACGCCGACCTGTCGGCCCTGGCCGACCGGATCGCCCGCTCCGCGGCGGACAGCGCCGAACGCGACGACGACGTGGCCCTGCTGCTGCTCCGCTGGGAGGGCCTGACCGCCTCCCGCCCGCGTGAGCAACTGCGCCGCCGCATCGGCCAGGCGGACCTGGCCCGCATCGCCGAGGTCCGCGCGGAGCTGCGCGACGCGGTCCGGCGTTGGGGAGTCGGCGAACTCTCGGACACCGTCGAGCTGTTGGCCTCGGAGCTGGTCACCAACGCGCTCGTGCACACCGACCGTGACGCGATGCTCACCGCCCGCCTCACCCGCGACCCCGACACCGGCCAGGGCCGCCTGCGCATCGAGGTCGTGGACGACTCCGACCAGTGGCCCAAGCGCCGCACCCCGGGCGAACAGGCCTCCTCGGGCCGCGGCCTGATGCTCGTCGAGGCCCTGAGCGACGCCTGGGGCGTCGAACCGAACGGCGTCGGCAAACGGATGTGGTTCGAGCTGGTCGCGGAAGAACCGCTCGACCCCGCCCGCGACGAGCCGACGGGCTCCTAGCTACGCCTGAGGGAGTGCCCGACGGGGCCGCACCACGAGTTCGCCGCCGCAGTTGGGGCAGACGTGGTCCATGGCCTCGCTGCAGGCCGGGCAGAAGGTGCACTCGTGGGAGCAGATCCGCGCCACCGCGTCGTGCGGCAGTGCCGCGGTTCCGCACCGTTCGCAGAGGGCGCGCATCTCGAGGGACATGAGAGGGATCTCCTGTGAGGTCGGGTGTCCGCCGGTCGCGGGTCGGACGCCATTCTGGACAGAAAGATCTTGAGGAGCAAGCGCCCGGACGCGCGGGCACGGGGCGATGGTCACCCGCCGGCGGGACGAACGACCCGGTCGGGGCGGGGCGCGGGGTGCGAGGGTTCAGGTGGACCGGTACCCGGCAGCGGAGAAGGAGAGACACCATGACGCCCCGACACAGTGGCGACCAGCCCGAGACCAACGAGCTGGACTGGACCGCGGGTGCCCTGTGCGCCGTGCTGGCGGCGTTCCTCCTCGTCGCCGCCGAGGGACACTCGGCCGTCCACCCGTGGGCGTGGACGCTGGTCGCCCTGGCGGCGGTGGCCATCGCGGGCGCCTGGTGGCGGGTCGCCCGGCACGGGTTGGTCCGGGCGCGCGGCTGGCTCGCCGCCGTGCTCGCGCACGGCTCGCTGGCCGGGGCCCTGGCGCTTCTGGTCGCCGCATAGCGCCTGACGTTCTACGGACCTAGGCCCCGGGCGTTCGGGCTCTGCGTCCCTGCCGTGCCGGCCGGAGCGCTGCCTAACGTCGAGTGCGTACCAGTACCTCGACGAGCGGGTGAACGCGCGTGGACATGAGCGCAGGCAACAGGAAGGGCATCAGTCTCTTCGCCCTGGTGATGATCGGCATCGGGTCGATCTTCGGATCGGGCTGGCTGTTCGGAGCAGGTTCGGCGGCACAGGTGGCCGGGCCGGCGGCGATCGTCGCCTGGGTGCTCGGGGCGGTGTTCATGGGCCTGATCGCCATGTCCTACGCCGAGGTCGGCGCCGCCTACCCGATCCCCGGCGGCATGGCCCGCTACGGACACCTCTCCCACGGGCCGGTGCTCGGCTTCCTGACCGGATGGGCGGTCTGGCTCGCCGTCGGCGCGCTGATCCCGATCGAGTCGATCGCCGCGACGCAGTACATGTCGTCGTGGAACCTCGGCTGGGCGCACGCGCTCTTCGACGACGGCGCGCACCGGCTGACCTTCGCGGGCCAGGGCGTGGCGCTGGTACTGACGGTCGCGCTGTGGCTGGTCTGCTTCTGGTCCGTGCAGTTCCTGGCCCGGGTCAACATCGCGCTGACGCTCTTCAAGTTCGTCATCCCGCTGCTGACCGTCGCCGCGCTGATCGCCTCGGGGTTCCACACCGGCAACTTCTCCAGCGCGGGCGGGTTCGCCCCCTACGGGTGGTCGGCGGTGCTGACCGCGATCACCACCAGCGGCGTGGTCTTCGCCTTCAACGGCTTCCAGGCCGTGGTCAACCTCGGCGGCTCGGCGAAGAACCCGGGCAAGGCCATCCCGCGCGCACTGCTCCTCGCACTCGGGCTCGGCCTGGTCATCTACCTGGCCCTCCAGGTGGCCTTCATCGGCGCGGTCCCGCCGGACCAGCTCGCCGCAGGCGGCTGGCACGGCGTCAACTTCCACTCGCCGTTCGCGGACCTCGCCAAGGTGCTGATGCTCCACTGGGTCGTCACCATGCTTCAGTTCGGTGCCTTCGTCTCGCCCGCCGGCTCGAACATCGCCAACGTCGCCTCCTCCGCCTACATGGTGCAGAACCTGGCCGAGACCGGCTTCTTCCCGAAGAAGCTCACCCAGGTCCACCCCGTCTACGGCACCGCCCGCCCCGCGATGTGGCTCAACCTCGCCTTCTCGGTGGTGCTGCTGCTCGCCGTCGGCCACAGCTGGAACGCGCTGGCCGCCGTCGTCTCCGCGGTGATGGTGATCTCCTATCTCATCGGCCCGATCGCGGTCGGGGTGTTCCGGATCACCAAGCCGGACCTGCCGAGGCCCTTCCGGCTGCCGTTCGCCGGCGTGCTCTGCCCGCTGACCTTCGCCTGTGCGGCCCTCGCCCTGTACTGGTCGAAGTGGCCCAACACCGGTCTGTGCGTGGCCCTGACCCTGATCGCCGTGCCGATCGCGGTGCTCGTGCTGATGCGCCGTGGCGAGCGCGACCTGCGCGGACAGCTGGCACCGGCGTGGTGGATGGTCGGGTTCCTGGGCTGGATGGCGCTGCTGTCCGCCCTGGGCAGCAAGGACTTCGGCGGCAGCGGGCTGCTTCCGAACGGGGTCGACATGGCGATGGTCGCCGTCAGCGCGGTCGGCTTCTACTACCTGGCCGTCGCGGCGGGCCTGCGCGCCCACCGGCGCGGCCTGCCGGGGCCGGACCCGGTGCTGAACGCCGCGCCGGTCGCCGCCGCGGCTACGGACGCCGGGCCGAGCACCCGCCTCGTGCCGGTCGGCCACGTGACGACCGGTGCCCGGGACGGTTCCTTCCCGGCCGACATCGACGCCTGAGCGACGGAAGGCAGCACAGACAGATGGACATCTCCGTCCTCGACCTCTTCTCCATCGGCATCGGCCCCTCCAGCTCCCACACCGTGGGACCGATGCGGGCCGCCGGGATCTTCGCCGAGGAGCTCGACCGCCAGGGCCTGGCCGCGCGCACCGAGCGCGTCCGGTGCGAGCTGTTCGGCTCGCTCGGCGCCACCGGCCGGGGCCACCACACCGACAAGGCCGTTCTGTTGGGGCTCGCCGGACACGCGCCGCAGCTGGTGGACCCCGACCTCGCGGACCTCGAGTTCCGTGCCGTCCACGACACCCACCGGCTGACCCTGGCCGGTGGGCACGGGATCGGCTTCGACCCCGGCACCGACCTCGTCCTGCACACCGACCGCGAACTGCCCTACCACTCCAACGCGATGAGGCTCGTCGCCGAGGACGCCGCGGGTCGGGCGCTGAGCGAGAAGGTCTACTACTCGGTCGGCGGCGGCTTCGTCGTCGACGAGGACGAGCGCTGCGCCGACCCCGGGCACGGCGTCTCCGCGACACCACCGCCGTACCCGTTCACGGACACGCGCGAGCTGCTCGCGCTGACCCGTGCCACCGGACTGCCCATCTCCCGGATCGTCCTGGCGAACGAGGGCGCGGGCCGTGAGGAGAGCGAGGTGCTGGCCGCCCTCGCCCGGATCTGGGTGGTCATGGACGGCGCGATCGAGCGCGGCCTGACCCGCGAGGGCATCCTGCCGGGTGGCCTCGGCGTGCGCCGTCGCGCGGCCGCCGCGGCGCGCCGGCTCCGCGCGGAGGGCGACCCGGCACACCCCGGCGCGCTCGCCACCGACTGGGCCACGGTCCATGCCATGGCGGTCAGCGAGGAGAACGCGGCCGGCGGCCGCGTGGTCACCGCGCCGACCAACGGTGCGGCCGGGGTGCTGCCGGCCGTGCTGCGGTACTGCCTGGACGCCCACCCGGCCGGATCGGCCCAGCCCGAACAGGCCGACGCCGTGGCGCGGTTCCTGCTCACGGCCGGCGCGTTCGGGCAGCTGCTCAAGCGGAACGCGTCCATCTCGGGAGCCGAGGTCGGCTGCCAGGGGGAGATCGGCTCGGCCTGCGCCATGGCAGCGGCCGGCCTGGCCGAGGTGCTCGGCGGCTCGGCCGAGCAGGTGGAGAACGCCGCGGAGATCGCCATGGAGCACAACCTCGGCCTGACCTGCGACCCGGTCGCCGGGTTGGTCCAGATCCCGTGCGTGGAACGCAACGGGATGGGCGCGATCAAGGCCGTCGCCGCCGCCCGGATGGCGCTGCGCGGCGACGGTCACCACCGCGTCGGCTTCGACGAGGTGATGGCCACGATGATGCAGACCGGCCGCGACATGCACACCAAGTACCGCGAGACCGCGCGCGGCGGCCTCGCCGTCCACGTCAGCCGTTGCTGACCCTCCGACGACGACGCATCCCGGGAGCGACATGAACGCCTCGCACGTCTTCTCGTTCGTCCCGCCGACCACGGAGGGCGTGCTGCCCTGCACCCGGGACCCGGACCTCTTCTTCGCCCCCGACGGCACCGAGTCGACGGCGGAGCGTGCCCTGCGCGTCGAGGGCGCCCGGCGGCTGTGCGGCGAGTGCCCCCACGAGCGGCGCCGCCTCTGCCGCGCCTGGGCGCACCTTCGTCGCGAGTGGGGCATCTGGGGCGGGCGGACCGAGCAGGAGAACGGCTACGCACCGGCCGCGCACACCCTGATGGGACGCGGTCGCAGCTGACCCCTGATCGGCCGATCAGAGGGTGCGGCGGCTCGCGGCTCCGAGCAGGCCGGCTGCCATGACCACCGCGCCGAAGGCACAGCCGACCGAAGGCGCCGAGGCTGCCGCGAAGACCCCTGCCGCGAAGCCCGCTGCCGCGTCCGCGCGGCCACCATCTCCACGCGATCACGGAGGAGTACCGCAAGGAGTACGCGGCCTCCGTCGCCCGGCGCTGACCCGCTCGCGCGCCGCGCTCAGGCGGGCCCGGTGAGGCGGCGGGCGAGCAGGACGAGGGCGTCGCGGTCGTCGGCCGGCCGGGGCTGCGGGGTGGTGGCCAGCAGCAGCCGGGCGATCTGGGGCAGGGTGAACCAGGCGGCGGTGAGGGAGATGACGGCCCAGGTCAGGTGGGCGGCGTCGACGTCGTCGGTGAGCGCACCCATGGCCTGGGCGTCGGCGACGGCCTGCACCTTCTCGGTGTAGTGGGCCTGGCGTTCGGCGCGGGCGACGAGCGCCTCGAGGGCCGGGGCGACGCCGTGCTGGAGGCCCTCCCAGGCCAGCAGGCGGGTGAAGTGCGGGTTCGCCCGGTGGTAGTCGTAGACGCGGCCCGCGTAGTCCCCCAGGTCCTTGGCCAGCTCGGCCGAGAGCGGGACGGCGGCGGCCAGTTTGGCCAGCTCGGAGGCCAGCACGGCGGCGAAGAGCCGGTCCTTGTTCCCGAAGTACTGGTAGATGCGCTCCTTGTTCACCCCCGCTCGCGTCGCGACCCGGGCGATCCGCGCGCCGTCGGGGCCGTGCTCGGCGAACTCCTCGACGGCGGCGTCGAGGAGGAGCTGCTTCGTGCGTGCGGTGTCCCATGCCATGGAGACCACCCTAGCGCCGAATCCAACCAACTGGTTGGACATGGGCGCGAGGTCGTGCCAGACTCCAACCAGTTGGTTGGAAATGGCAGTAGGTCATCGCACCAGGGGGAGTCATCCATGAGCACCACCGTCACCACGGGCACCGCCACGACCGGCACCGCCCAGCGCACCGCACCGTCCGTGCACCGTCGTGCACTGATCACCTGGCTGGCCGTCTACCCCAGCATCACGGTCGCGTTCCTGCTGCTGGGCCCGTACACCGCCCACCTGCCGCTCGCGCTGCGCACGCTGGTCATGACGGCGATCGTGGTACCCGCCGTTGTCTACGTGCTGGTGCCGATACTGCTCACGGCCAACCACAAGGCCGCGGCCGCGGCGGGGGCCCGGCGCGTACGCCGTGGCGCTCAGCCGTAGAGCTTCTCCAGGTCCTTGAGCTTCTTCTCCAGTGAGTCCCAGGCGCTGGCCCGGGGGACCGCCGGCATGCTGAGGGTGTCGTCCTCGGCCGTCAGGTCGAAGACCCGCTCGGGAGCCGCCGTCTCCGGCCTTATGGCGGGCTCCCCGGAGCTCGCCTCGTCCCCCCGGGCGGCGGCGCCGGAACGGGGCAGCTGCGGCATCCGCCGCCCGCCGCCGAGGGCGTGCAGCTGCGGCCGCTCGTCCTCGCGCCGGTGCATCCGCGCGCGGCGCTCCTCGCGCACCTCCTCGACGGCCTCGTCGAGGCTGCGGACGTTCTCCAGCAGCATCAACGACCATGCGGCGTAGGTCTCCCGGGGTGCGCGCAGCCACCGCACCACCCGGATCTGTGGCAGCGGCCGCGGCACGAGGCCCTGCTCGCGCAGGGCCGCCTTGCGGGTCTGCTTCAGCGCGCGGTCGAAGAGGATCGCCGCGGAGAGGGACATGCCCGCGAAGAACTGGGGCGCTCCGCTGTGGTCGATCCCGCGCGGCGCGTGCACCCAGTTGAACCAGGCCGAGGCGGCGGCGAACGCCCACACGAGGCTGCGCGATCCGAGCGCCGCGTCGCCGTGGCTGGCCTCCCGCACGGCCAGCACCGAGCAGAACATGGCCGCGCCGTCCAGCCCGAACGGGACGAGGTACTCCCAGCCGCCGCTCAGTCCGAGGTTCTGGACGCCGAAGCCGACCAGGCCGTGGAAGGAGAGCGCGGCCGCGACGGCCGCGCAGCAGAACAGCAGCACGTAGGAGGCCGAGCCGTAGACGGTCTCCTTCCGCCTGCGGCGCTCCTCGCTCCGCTCCCAGCTGTCCCCGCCCTGCGTGCGCCCCGCACGGGCCCGCAGCACGACCAGCAGTACGGACACCACCAGCAGCAGCGCCGCGAGCGTCAGTACCCACCCCAGCGCGCCGTCGCTCACTCGCATCGTCGCCTCGTCTCCTCCCGCTCCCGGCAGGCCGCCGGAGGCGGGACCATCCTGACGGAGCAGCAGAGACGATCATGTGGATTTGGGACGGATGCACCTGTACGAGTGAACGTCCGGTTGCCACCCCCAGAGCGCCGCGCCCCCGGCGGAGTGCAACGTCCCCTCAGTCCAGGGTGAGCCAGATCGGGGTGCCGGCGAAGGCGCGGGACAAGCGGCGGGCCTCGGCGCGGAGTTGGGTGGCCTCGGCGGTGGGGGAGACCTCTGCCAGCGCCGCGAGGGCCGGCGCCACGCCGATGGCGAAGCCCGTCTCCTCGCGCAGGCGGAGCGACTCGGCGTAGCCGTGGCGCGCGCCGGCGAGGTTGCCGTCCTCCTGGGCGATCGCCCCCAGGTAGCGCCAGGTGTACGAGAGCAGGTGCGTGTCCTGCTGCTGCTCCGCGCCCGCGTGGGCCCGCCGGTAGGCCGTGCGCGCGGCGTTCCCGTCGCCGAGGAGGCCGTGCGCGATCAGACCGCGGCGGAAGTCGAGCAGCGGGCGGGCCGGATCCTCCGGCGGCAGCATCGCCGAGGCACGGCCGAGCGCGGCCTGGGCCTCGTCGAGGCGGTCGTGCACCTTCAACACCGTTGCGGCATAAGCGAGGAAGCCTCGCGCGCAGGCGGCCGCCGCGCGTCCGCGGTTGTCGCGGACCACCGCCTCCGCCGCACGCAGCGCGCCCTCCGCGTCGTCCCAGTCGGCACCGGTGAAGAACGCCGCCTCGATCAGCAGCTCCGCGCGTTCCACCGCGGCCTCCGGCGAGTCGCCGATCAGCGCTGCCGCCGCGGCCCAGCAGCCGCGTGAGCGCAGCAGCCAGACCTGTCCGGTGCGGGCGGTGTGCTGTTCCGGGAGGTGCGCCGACGCGGGGGTCTGGGAGGCCCGGGACCGCTGCTGCTCGGACAAGGACACGCCTTCGCCCCTCACTGCGACCGCTGTCGGCCGCCCATTGGTCGCCCTCGGTGACGGTCATTCAACACGCGGGCCGCGACCCGCGCCAGATCATGGACGCGAGGAGTTGCGCACCAACTCCCGTGCCGCCGTGTTGACCGCCTGCGGCATGCCCGTCAGATCAAGCTCGAAGAGGGCCACCAGCAGCTGGTCGGCCCGGTTGCGGGCCTCCAGCGAATAACCCGCGAGGGTGAACATCGCCGGGATCAGCTCGTCACCGTGAAGAGTGTTGAGCCACAGGCACTCCACCGCCCGCAGGTCGGCGGGCTCGGTCCAGGTGTCGACCTGCGCGACGATCGTCGGGCCGAGCAGGCAGACGCCCTCGCGGTCCTGCGAGTCGGAGACCTCCAGCTCGCCGAAGCCGAGCCACTCCAGGTAGCGGGCGGCGGCGAGCACCGCGTCGTCGGAGGTGCGGACCGGGTGCGGCAGGAACGGCTTGCGTGCGAGCGCGCGCGGCGGCTGGGCCGGGCGGACCGCCGAGACCGGCGCCGGGCCGGGTTGCATCGGACGCACCGGCTGGACGGGCTGCACCGGCGCGGGACCGCCGCCGGTGGGGCCCACCGTGCTCGGGCGCCGGGTGGTGTCGACGGGGAGCCGGACCGTGGCCCCGCAGCCGCAGGTGAACTCCGGCTGCGGCCACTGCTCGGACCGCCCGCAGGAGGGGCACCGCATGCTGAGCCAGGAGTCCTCCCAGGAGCGGAACCGCACCTGGACCGGGACGCCCCCCTGCAACAGCGGGATCTTGAGCGCCGCCCCGCACGGGCACGGGAACACCGGCGGCTCGTAGGCGTGCTCCCGCCTGCAGCTGGGGCAGCGGACGGGCTTGGGTGAGCCTGACATGAGGGACCGTCCGTTCCTTCCGAGGCCGGGGCGAGGCCGGGACGTCGTACCTGAGACTACGCCGCGGGCGCGTTCCCGGTTCCATGCTCCCCGATCTCACCGGTGAGCGGAATCCTCATCCGCGCCAGAAACCCGCCGGAACCTGTCCTCGCGATCTGTCGCCGTCCTGTCCGCGGCCCTATCCGCCGATGGCGGACATCGGCCGGGCCGGGCGCTGGAAGTCGGCGCTGCCGATGGCGTGCCCCGCGCCCTTGCCGGTGATGCAGGCCCGCCAGGCCGCCTCGATCCGGTCGTCGTCCGCGCCGCCGCGCAGCAGCGCGCGCAGGTCGGACTCGTCGGTGGCGAAGAGGCAGTTGCGCAGCTGGCCGTCGGCGGTGAGCCGGACCCGGTCGCAGCCGCCGCAGAAGGGCCGGGTGACGCTGGCGATCACGCCGATCGTCGCGTCGGTGCCCTCGACGCGCCACTGTTCCGCGGGGGCGTTGCCCTCGCGGGGGACGGGGCTGAGGGTGAACACGGTGCCGAGCGCGGCGAGGATCTCCTCCGCGGTGACCATCCGGGCCCGGTCCCAGGCGCCCTGGGCGTCCAGCGGCATCGACTCGATGAAGCGCAGCCGGTAGTCGTGCTCGACCGCCCAGGCCGCGAGGTCGGTGATCTCGTCGTCGTTGACCCCGCGCACCGGCACGGCGTTGACCTTGACCGGCGCGAGACCCGCACGGTGGGCGGCGGCGAGCCCGTCGAGGACGTCCGGGAGCCGGTCGCGGCGGGTGATCTGCCGGAACCGGTCCCGGCGCAGGGTGTCCAGGCTGACGTTGACCCGGTCCAGCCCGGCGGCGCGCAGCGGCTCGGCCTGACGGGCGAGGCCGATGCCGTTGGTGGTGAGCGAGAGCTCGGGGGCGTCCGGCAGCGAGGCGAAGGCGGCGACGAGGTCCGGGAGGCCCTTGCGCAGCAGCGGCTCGCCGCCGGTCAGGCGGAGTGAGCGGATGCCGAGCCGGGTGGTGGCGACGTGGGCCAGCCGCAACAGCTCCTCGTCGGTGAGCAGGTCCGGCTTGGGCAGCCAGTCCAGCCCCTCGGCGGGCATGCAGTACGTGCAGCGCAGGTTGCAGCGGTCGGTGAGGGAGATCCGCAGGTCCGTGTGGACCCGGCCGAAGCGGTCCAGGAGCGGGCGCGGAGGGGCGGTGCGTGGCTGCATCCGGCCAGTAGAACGGCCGGGGGGCGGGACGGTCCAGCGGGTGAAGCCCCGGTGAACGCCGCAGGTCCCCGTGGGCGGCTTGTGTGTTTCTCCAAGTACAGGGTGCGGGCGTCCGGGCCATGCTGGGACCGTGGACGACGTGATCGGACTGTTGCTGGCCGCGGGTGGCGGGCGGCGGATGGGGAATCGACCCAAGGCGCTGTTGGACTTCCGCGGGCGGCCCATGGTGGAGCACGCGCTCGGCGTGCTGCGGGCGGGCGGGTGCGCGCGGGTGCGGGTGGTGCTCGGCGCGGCGGCGCAGGAGGTGCTGGCCACGGCGGAGTTGGGCGACGCGGAGGTGGTGGTCAACCCGGACTGGGCGTCCGGGATGGGCTCCTCGCTCCGGGCCGGACTGGCGGGCCTGACCGCCGACGCGGCCCTGGTCGGCCTGGTGGACACACCGGGCGTCACGCCGGAGGCGGTGGCCAGGGTGATCGCCTCCGGCGCGGACCTCGCCGCCGCGAGCTACGGGGGCGAGCGTGGCCACCCGGTCCTGATCGGTTCGCGCCACTTCGCGGAGGCCCGCGAGGGAGCGGTCGGGGACGCGGGCGCGCGAGCGCTGCTGCGCGCGCACGCGGGGGAGCTGCGCCTGGTCGAGTGCGGCGACGTGGCCTCGCCCGACGACGTGGACACGCCCGAGCAGTTGGCCCGGCTGCGCGCGCGGTCTTGAGTCTCCAGTGACTGGAGGGGGCAGGGTGGGGGCCATGGAAGCGACCGACCTCTACCCGATCGGGGAGCTGGCCCGCCGGACCGGTCTGTCCGTACGGACGATCCGGTTCTACTCCGACGAGGGGCTGGTCGCGCCGACCACGCGAAGTCCCGCCGGCTACCGGCTCTACGACCTCGACGCACTCGTTCGCCTGGAACTCCTGCGCACCCTGCGGGAGCTGGGCCTCGACCTGGCCACGAGCCGGCAGGTACTGGACCGCCGGCTCTCGCTGGGGGAGGTGGCGGCGGTGCACGCCGACGCCCTCGACGCCCAGATCCAGGCGCTGCGACTGCGTCGGACCCTGCTGCGGGTCGTGGCCAGGCGTGGATCCGATCCCGAGGAGACCGCGATCATGCACAGGCTCATGCAGTTGTCCGACGAGGAGCGCCGACGTCTGATCGACGACTTCGTCGACGGCACCTTCGGCACGTCCGGCACGTCCGGCACGTCCAGCATGTCCGGCCCGTCCGGCACGTCCGGCACGTCCGGTCCGTCCGGTCCGTCCGGCTCCGCGGACCGGGCCGGGTCCGCGGAGGCGATGGTGCGTGCCGCCACTCCCACGCTCCCCGACGACCCCTCCGACGAGCAGGTCGCCGCCTGGGTGGAGCTCGCCGCGCTGGTGGGCGACGAGGCGTTCCGGGAGCGGATGCGGCGAACGACCCTGCGCCTGTCGGCCGGGCACCCGCCGGCCGTCGAGGTCGAGGCCGGCGAGGAGCTGATGGCGGTCACCCGTGAGCGGGTGGCCGATGCGCTGGAGTGCGGCGTCGACCCGCTGACCGACAGGGCCGCGCCCGTCGTCGAGGAGCTCGTGCGGCGTTTCGGCGAGGCGTTCGGGCGCACGCCCGACAGGGAGTTCCGGGAGTGGCTGGCCCGCAGGTTCGAGGAGGAGCAGGACCCGGAGGTCGACCGGTACTGGCGACTGGTCTGGATCGTCAACGGCTGGCAGGTGGTTCCGGGGCTGGTCCCGGTGCACTCCTGGCTCGTCCGGGCGCTGAGGGCGTGAGGCCGGACCCGGCGGCCGCGAGACGGGTGCGGGTGCGGGTGCGGTACTCGCGCGGGGTGGCGGCGTGCCGGGCGCGGAAGACGCGGGCGAAGTAGCCGGGGTCGGGCAGGCCCACGCGGCGGGCGATCTCGGCGATCGGCAGGTCGGTGTCCGCCAGCAGCCGGCGGGCCTCGGTGAGGCGGCGTTCGGTGATCCACTCGACGACGGTGCGGCCCGTGCGGCGGCGCACCACCGTGGTCACGTGGCCGGGCGTCATCCCCACGTCGGTGGCCACCTCGCGCAGCGACAGCGGTTCGGCGAAGCGCCGTTCGATCACCTCGAAGACCTCGGCCAGCAGCGGCTCCCTGCTGCGGCGCAGGTCGCCGACCACGTCGGTGGCCAGTCGGCCGACGTCGACGAGGAGCAGCGTCAGAAGGGCCAGGACGGCCTGGCGGTAGCCCTCCTGCCGGTCCGCGAGCTCCGTCTCGACGGCGTCGATGGTCGCCGTCCACACGGGCCTGCGCGCGGGTGGGACCCGGACGCGCAGCAGGCCGCCCGGGATGCGGTGCAGGAACGGCAGCAGCAGCGGATGGGCCCGCCAGGTCGACAACGGTCCCTGCTCGCCGACGCCGAGCGCGGTCGGGTCGAAGAACAGTCCGGTCCCGGCCGCGAAGGCGGAGACGGTCCGCGGGTCGATCACGGCGCCCGGGGCGACCACGAACAGGTCGCCGTCCAGGAACGGGTCCGGGGGCGCGTCGGACGACGAGGGCGCGGCCCGCTCGACGTACATGAGCACCGGGAAGTCGTGGATGTGGCGCTGCCCGTGGCCCGGATGGGAGTCCGGGCCGAACCGCAGCACGGAGACCGGAGGTGCCTCCGGGTCCGTCCGGTACTGGTAGACGGGCACCCCGGCCTGGAGGCGCACCGCCCTCGCCGACTCGGTCATGGCACCGAAGATAGTCCTGGTTCCGGCGAGAATCGACCAACTGCCGGAACAGTCATGCACTCAGCATGGAGGGCATGACCGAACATCCTCCCATCGCATCCTCCGCGCGACGTACCGCGGAGCCCCACGACTACCTCCCGGCGGCCGGGCGCGACATCCTCCTGCCGTTCTACGACCGGTTCACCGCGCTGCTGGGTGTCCCGGGGCTGCATCGCACGCTGATCGAGCAGGCGGACCTCGCCGAGGGGCAGCGCCTGCTGGAGATCGGCTGCGGGACCGGGAACCTGTCCCTGCTGGCCAGGAGGACCCGTCCGGGTGTCGAGGTGGTCGGCTCGGACCCCGATCCGCTCGCGCTGGCCCGTGCGCGGCGCAAGGCCCGGGGTCTCGACCAGATCAGCTTCGAGGGCGGCTACGCGCAGGAGTTGCCCTACGCCGACGGCTCCTTCGACCGGGCGTTCTCCGCGCTGATGCTGCACCACCTCGACCGCGACACCAAGGTGGCGGCCGCCGCGGAGCTGCTGCGGGTCCTGCGGCCGGGCGGGTCCCTGCACGTGGTCGACTTCGCCGGATCGCAGGCCGGCCTGCACGGCGCCCTGACCCGGCGCATGGCCAGGGCGGGTCACCTGGCCGACAACGCCGACGGCGGCCCGGTCCGCCTGCTCGACGCGGCGGGCTTCGCCTGCGAGGTGCTCGGCACGCGCCGCCACCCGGTGCTGGGTGAGGTCACCTTCTACCGGGCCACCCGCCCCTGACAGGTGGCCTTTCCGGGGCTACTCCGCGGCCGAGGAGGCGAGCGCCTCGCCCAGGCGCTCCGCGATGCCCTGCATCTGCGGGATGAGCGCGCGGGAGCCCGTGCGGGTCTCCAGGGCGCGGACGCGCGCCTCGGGACCGGAGATGGACAGGGCGGTGGGCGTCGGGGCGCCGGGGACCACGACGGCGATGCAGCGGACGCCGATCTCCTGCTCCTGGTCGTCCACCGCGTAGCCGACCCCGCGCGCGGTCTCGAACTGCGGCAGCAGCTCCTGCGCGGTGGTGACCGTGTGGACCGTGTGGGCGGGGAGCGGCCCGTGGCCGAGGGCCGCCAGGGCCTCCGCGGGCGGGAGTTGGGCCAGCAGGACCTTGCCGACGGCGGTGCAGTGCGGCTGGACGCGCCGGCCGACCTCGGTGAACATCCGCATCGAGTGCCGCGAGGGCACCTGGCCGACGTAGACGACCTCGCCCGCCTCCAGGACCGCCAGGTTCGCCGTCTCGCCCGTGGCCTCCATCAGCTCGGCCAGGAACGGACGGGCCCAACTGCCGAGCAGGCGACCCGCCGTCTCGCCGAGACGGATCAACCGCGGGCCCAGGGTGTAGCGTCGAGCGGTGTCCTGACGGACGTAACCCTGCTGCACGAGCGTGCGAACGAGGCGGTGGATGGTCGGCATCGGCAGCCCGGAGGCCGTGGCAAGATCACTGAGCGTGCTGACGCCGCCCGCTTCGGCGAGCGCCTCCAGCAGTTGGAAGGCACGCTCGACCGACTGCACGCCCCCGGCGCGGTCGGCACCCGCACCCCCGGTGGTGCGGGGGTCGGACGACAGGGATGACGTCACCACAACAGCCTTCCTGGCAGGGTCCGGCAAGCCGACTCAACAAAGTGTTGAATTTCTGTATCGCGGAAACTAGCCTCCACCTTACAGAAGCGACGCGCACCGCACAGTGCGCATCGATCATCCGTATCTTCTGAATCTGACTGACGAGGGTTCCATGGGTGCAGCGCAGGAAACCGGGAGCAAGCCGCTTCCCACCGGGGTCGAGATCATCGGACCGGTGGTGGATCGCGGGGACGAGGTGCTGACTCCGGCCGCGCTCGCCTTCGTCGCCGACCTCCACCGCCGCTTCGGTGCCCGCCGCAACGAGCTGCTGGCGCTCCGCAAGGAGCGCCGTACCGAGATCGCCCGCACGGGCCGCCTGGACTTCCTTCCCGAGACCGCCGCGATCCGCGCGGCCGAGTGGCAGGTCGCCCCCGCGCCGCGGGCGCTGAACGACCGCCGGGTCGAGATCACCGGTCCGACGGACCGCAAGATGGCGATCAACGCGCTCAACTCCGGTGCCAAGGTGTGGCTGGCCGACTTCGAGGACGCGACCGCGCCGAGCTGGAGCAACCTGGTCGAGGGCCAGCTCAACCTCACCGCCGCGCTGGCGCGTGAGATCGACTTCACCTCGCCCGAGGGCAAGGAGTACAAGCTCAAGCCGGACGCGGAGCTGGCGACCATCGTGGTGCGCCCGCGCGGCTGGCACCTGGACGAGCGGCACCTGCTGGTCGACGGCGAGCCGGTGGCCGGCGCGTTCGTCGACTTCGGCCTGTACTTCTTCCGCAACGCGGCGACGCTGATCGCCCGAGGCGAGCAGGACCCCAACTCCGGGCCCTACTTCTACCTCCCGAAGACCGAGAGCCACCTGGAGACGCGGCTCTGGAACGAGGTCTTCGTCCACGCCCAGGAGGCGCTCGGCATCGCGCGCGGCACCATCCGCGCGACCGTGCTGATCGAGACGATCACCGCCGCGTTCGAGATGGAGGAGATCCTCTACGAGCTGCGCGAGCACGCCGCGGGCCTCAACGCCGGCCGCTGGGACTACCTCTTCTCGATCGTCAAGAACTTCCGTGACGGCGGCGAGAAGTACGTGCTGCCGGACCGCAACAGCGTCACCATGACGGCGCCGTTCATGCGCGCCTACACCCGGCTGCTGGTCAGCACCTGCCACCGCCGCGGCGCCCACGCGATCGGCGGCATGGCCGCGTTCATCCCCTCGCGCCGCGACCCGGAGGTCAACGCGGCCGCGCTGGAGAAGGTCCGCGCCGACAAGGACCGCGAGGCCGGGGACGGCTTCGACGGCTCCTGGGTCGCCCACCCGGACCTGGTCCCGGTCTGCCGTGCCTCGTTCGACGCGGTTCTGGGGGACGCGCCGAACCAGAAGCAGGTCGTTCCCGCGGACGAGGTCCGCGGCGAGCAGCTGCTCGACGTGGCCTCGGCGGGCGGCAGCTGCACCCGTACCGGGCTGCGGAACGCCGTCCAGGTGGGCCTGCGCTACATCGAGGCGTGGCTGCGCGGCTTCGGCGCGGTGGCGATCTTCAACATGATGGAGGACGTCGCCACCGCCGAGATCTCGCGCTCGCAGGTCTGGCAGTGGGTCAACAACTCCGTCGTGCTGGCCGACACCGGCGAGAAGGTCACCACGGCGCTGGTCCGCGGGATCGTCGCGACCGAGCTGGCCGCGCTGAAGGAGACCGACGGCCGCTGGGACGAGGCCGCACGCCTCTTCGAAGAGGTGGCGCTCGCCGACGAGTTCGTCGACTTCCTCACACTTCCGGGCTACGCGCTGCTGTAACGCTCGCGCGTCGCGCCCGGAGAAGGCTGGCGGCGTCTCACGCAACCTGGGGAGGTCCGCGTGGGGCGCCGCTTGACGTTGCCCCGAGCCAACGCACGGCGTCAGCCCACTGGCGTCGCGGTCCCACGAACAGCACCAGTACGCCCCCCACGCGACGGGACGGGCAGCCGCCGCGTCGGGCAACACCCTCGCCCACGGCGGCGGCAACGTCCTCCCCGCGCCGCTGGCGGGTGCAACTAACGCCGGGGGTCCAGCACGAGCTTTCCGGTGGTCTTGCGGGCGCGCAGGGCCTCGTGGACCTCGCGGGCCTCGGCGAGCGGGTGGGTGCCACCGATCTGCGGGGTGAGCTCGCCCGTGGCGACCAGCTGGAGCAGCTCACGCATCGGCTCGGTGTGCAGGTCCGCGCGGCCCAGCGCGTGCATCAGCCAGAAGCCCACCACCGACGTGGAGTGCCCCATCAGCTTCGCCGCGCCCAGCGGCGACGGCTCCTGCCGCGAGGCCATGCCGTACGTCACCAGCCGTCCGAACGGCGCCAGCGCCGCCAGTGACGCGTCGAAGACCGGGCCGCCGGTCATCTCCAGGACGATGTCGACCTTCTTGCCGCCGTTCGCCTCGACGAGGCGGTCCTTGAGGCCGTCCGCGTCGCCGTCGACCGCCTCGTCCGCGCCGAGCGAGAGCGCCAGTTCGCGCTTCTCCTTCGTCGAGGCCGTCGCGATCACGCGTCCCGCGCCGAACCGCTTCGCGAGCTGGACCGCCAGGGACCCGGTGCCGCCGGCCGCGGCGTGGACGACCACCGACTCGCCCGGCGCGATCCGCGCCGAGGTGCGGAGCAGGTTCCACGCGGTGAGGCCCTGGACGACCAGCGCCAGCGCCGCCGCGTCGGAGACCTCGTCGGGGACGTCCGTCGCCATGGGGGCCCATGCGCAGGCGCGCTCGGCGTAGCCGCCGGTGGCGGTGAGGGCGACGACGCGACGACCGTCGCCCGTGCGGCCGACGACCTCGCCGCCGGGGATCATCGGCAGCGAGGAGCGGGACAGGTAGGAGTCCTCGACGGCGTGCGTGTCGGCGTAGTTGACGCCGGCGCCGTCGACCTCGATCAGCAGCTGGCCCGCCTGTGGAACGGGGTCGGGGACCTCGGCCAAGCGCAGGACCTCGGGCCCGCCGAACTCCGTGATCTGGATCGCCCTCATGTGCGCGGCTCCTAGCTACTCACCGGTATAACCTGTTGCGCACAACATACTGGCCAGTATGCCCAAAGGGAACACCGAAGCCCCGGACCCTCGCCGTGGGTCCGGGGCTTCGGCCCCTGCGGCGCGCGGGCGCGCCGAGGAGTCCGGGCGGCACACCGTCCCAGTGCGCGCCCGGAGTCACAAGAGGTGTCGCGCGCAGCGCGTCCCAAGAAGGGTGGCGGCGGGCGACGGGAGGGCTAGCCGCGAGAAGCGAGCTCCTTGGCCGCGTCGGCGCAGGCCTTCGCGATGCGGTCCTCGTTCACCGTGGTCAGGTGGCCGTGCTCGACCACCGGACGGCCGTTGACCAGCAGCAGCGACAGGGGCGGCAGCGCGCCCATGACCAGCGCCGCGACCGGGTCGGCGATCGAGGAGTGCATGATGCCGTCGACCTTCCACAGCGCCAGGTCGGCGAGCTTGCCCACCTCGACCGAGCCGATCTCGGCCTGGCGGCCGAGCACCCGGGCGCCGCCCATGGTGCCCAGGCGCAGCGTCGAACGCGCGGTCAGCGCGTCCGGACGGCCGTGGAGGCGGTTGATGAGCAGCGCGTTGCGCAGCTCGGTGCCGAGCTCACCGGACTCGTTGGAGGCCGTGCCGTCCACGCCGAGGCCGACCGGGACGCCGGCCGCCAGCATGTCGGGCACCCGGGCGATGCCGGCGGCGAGGCGGGCGTTGGAGGACGGGCAGTGGGCGACACCGGTCCCGGTCTCCGCGAACTTCTGGATGTCGGAGTCGTTCATGTGGACGCAGTGCGCCATCCACACGTCCTCGCCCAGCCAGCCGACCGACTCGAAGTAGTCGGTCGGGCCCATTCCGAACAGCTCCTTGCAGAACTGCTCCTCCTCGGCCGTCTCCGAGCCGTGGGTGTGCAGGCGCACGCCCTTGCGGCGGGCGAGCTCGGCCGCCTCCTTCATCAGGTCCGTGGTCACCGAGAACGGCGAGCAGGGCGCGATCGCGACGTGCAGCATCGAGCCGAAGGAGGCGTCGTGCCACTTGTCCACGGCCGCCTCGGAGGCGATGAGGATGTCCTCGGTCTTCTCCACCGCGTGGTCCGGCGGCAGGCCGCCGTCGCTCTTGCCGCGGGACATCGAGCCGCGCAGCGCGGTGAAGCGCATGCCCAGCTCGGAGACGGCCTCGATGGAGGCGCCGAGGATGTCGCCGCCGCCCTGCGGGAACACGTAGTGGTGGTCCGAGGCGGTGGTACAGCCGGACTTCAGCAGCGCGGCCGCCGAACCCTGGGAGGCGGCGTGGACGAGCTTGTCGTCGATCCGCGACCAGGTCGGGTAGAGGGCGACCAGCCAGTCGAACAGGATGTTGTCCTGCGCCAGGCCGCGGGTGATCCACTGGTAGAAGTGGTGGTGCGTGTTGACCAGGCCCGGGGTGACCAGATGGCCCTCGGCGTTGATCCGCCGTGCCACGTTCTCCAGCCAGGCGGGGGCGGGGCCCTCGCCGACGGACTCGATGATGTTGCCGGCGATGACGACGTGGCCGCGCTTGTACTCGGTGTCCAGGGCGTCGACCGTCGCGATCGCGGCGTTCTCGATGACGATGCGCTCGACGGGACCTGGGGTTGCTTCAAGTGCCATGGCTCGTGCTCCTGACAGCGGACTGGTGAGAGTACCGCCGTCTGGTGCGGCCCAGGGCGGGACGGCGGAGAGAATCCCTGGGGTCGAGCGGGGTGAAACCTGGGCGTTAGGCCACCGGAATGACGGGGGTCACGCCGTCGCGGTGCACGGTGCCCTCGATGAGACCGTACATCCTGTCCGCAGCGTAGTAGACCTCGTTGTCGTTCTCCAGACCGAAGGGCTCGAGGTCGACGAGGAAGTGGTGCTTGTTCGGGAGCTCCAGGCGGACCTCGTCCACCTCGGGGCGGTTGTTCAGCACCCGGGTGCCCATCCCGTAGAGGGTCTGCTGAAGCGAGTACGAGTAGGTCTCGGCGAAGGCCTCCAGCATGTGGCGGCGGACCTGCGCGTAGGAGCGGTCCCAGTTGGGCTCCTGCTCGCCCTCGGCGCCGGTGAAGCCGAACTTCCAGCGGGCGGTGACCTGGGTGGCCAGGATCCGGTCGTACGCCTCCTTGAGGGTGGTGTACTCGTCCTTGATGTAGCCCCAGAACTCCGAGTTGGTCGAGTTCATCACGACCAGGTCCTTCAGGCCCGAGATGACCTGCACGTTCGTGCCGTCGTAGACGATCTCGGAGGTGCGGACCTCGGTGTTGCGGCGGACGAAGGAGTGGCCGATCTCCTCGGAGCCGATGAAGCGGGCCTTGTTGTCCGGGATCTCGATGCGGTCCCAGACGTACTCCTCGACCCGGATCCGCGCGCGGTGGATCGGCGGGGTGTCGTCCACGAAGTGGCGGGCGAGCAGGATGCCGAAGTTCTCGGGCGACTGGATGCCGAACTTCTTGGCGTAGGCGAACACCGTGTTCTTGGTGGTGTCCGTCGGCAGGCAGTGCGCGTTGGAACCCGTCAGGTGGACGTCGTCGAGGTCGCCGGAGAGGGCGACGGAGACGTTCAGGTCCCGGATCTCGTGGCGGTTGCCGTTGCGGGTGATCCGTACGACGCGGTTCTCCGCCTTGCCGTACTGGTTCTGGCCGAGCTGGTGGGCCATGGTCTAGCTCCCTCGGTAGACGGAGTACCCGAACGGGTTCAGCAGCAGGGGTACGTGGTAGTGGGCTTGGGCCGGGTCGACGTCGAAGACGATGGCGACCTCGGGGAAGAAGGCTCCGTCGGTGGTGAAACGGAGCCGGACCACGGTGCCGGCGCTCAGGTCCGGTACCGGCAGGTCCTTGCAGCGGCCGTCGGCGTCGGTGGCGGAGGACCCGAGGGCCTTCCACTCGCCGGCGACCTGCTGGGCCAGCTCGACCGGGATGCCCGCGGCGGGCTTGCCGAGACTGGTGTCGAGCACGTGGGTGGAGATGGAGGTCATGGAAGTCCTCGCGCAGTTCTGTGTCACAGCGTGCGTGCGGTGCCGCCGGCTCGTCAGCTCTCGTCGAGCAGGCGGTCGATGCGGATGTCGTTGATCTTGCGGAGCTCGCCCCGGACGATCTCCCGCTCGGTGGCGGCGTCGTTGGGGTGGCGCTCACGCAGCGCGGCGAGCATGGTCGCGGCGGTGCGCCCGGTGGCGCAGATCAGGAAGACGTGGCCGAACTTCTCCTCGTAGGAGGCGTTCGCGGCGGCCAGGTCGGCCAGGAGCGCGTCGTCGGCGCCCTGGACGCCGGCCTGTTCGCGCTCCGAGGTGGCGTCGCCCGGTTTGGGGGTGCCGATCCGGGCGTGCCCGGCCATCGCGTCGTTCAGGTCCGCTGCGGACAGGGCTTCCATCGCGGTCGCGTTGGCGGCGTGGAAGGCGATCCGGTCGCGGTAGGGGCGGGCGAGGCGTACGAGCGTCGCCCAGGTGGGGCTGGAGCAGATCTCCTTCAGGAGTTCTTCCAGCACCTCGTCGTCGATCGCGTTGACGCGGTCGAGGACGATGTCCGTCGGGGTGGCGGGTTGGGTCACTCGTGACCTCCGAAAGTGGGTGCCACGAGAAAAGTAGATCCGCCGACCCCGAACGTCAACACTTTGTTGAAATGTGCCCAGCGTTGAAACGAGCCCAGTGTTGCAATCGGCTGTTGGGTTGCGTGTCAGGTCTGCTTGCCCGCCGCCTGCTGGCGGTTGAGGTAGTTGTAGACCGTGAACCGGCTGACGCCGAGCGCCGCGGCCACGTTCTCCACGCCGTGCCGGATGGTGAACGCCCCGCGTTCCTCCAGCAGGGCGACCACCCGCTGCTTGTCGACCCGGTCCAGCGTGGCGAGGTCCGCGCCGCCGAACTGGCGGCGGATCTCGTTCAGCAGCCGGTCCAGCGCGCTCTCCAGGCCGGGCAGGCGCACGGCGACGGCCGGCCTGCCCTCCCACTCGAGCGTGACGTCGTTCGGCTGGACCTCGTCCAGGCTCACCGCGCTGGCGCCGACGGCGTCGAGCAGCGGCTTGATGGCTATGGCCAGCGGGTGCTGCTCGCCGCTCATCCGGATCCCTCCCCTTCCTCCAGTCCGTCGAGGACGCTGACCTGGAGCGAGATCCGGGTGGCGCCGTGCGCCAGGGTCTCGCGGACCAGTCGGTCGATCGCCGTCAGCGTCTGCTCGGCCTCGCCCTCGGCTGTGGTGCCGAACGGGCCGACGTCGACGCTGAGCCCGGCCTCGTCGACGACGCGGCGCGCTGTGCGCGCATGCTCCGGGAAGCCGTCCAGTTCGAACGGCTCGGTCGTGAACTCCACCTTCAATCGCACGTCCGAAGCGTATCCGGGGAACGGCCAGGATCCGAGAGGTGCTTGACAAACTGTTGAAGCGACGTGCGATAGTTTCGTCAAGCAGAAAACATCTTCCGCAATGTGGAACACAGGTGATGGCATGACCGCCGCGACGCAGAGCTGGCTCAACCAGCGCTGGACCGCCAACCTCTCGATCCTCTTCACCGAGCTCCCGCTCGTGGAGCGTCCGGCGGCGGCCAAGGCCGCGGGCTTCGACGCTGCGGAGCTGTGGTGGACCCTCGACGGTCCCACCCCGCCGCAGGCGGAGCTGGACGCCCTGGCCGACGCCTTCCGCGCCGCCGGTGTCCAGCTGACCGGCCTCAACTTCGACGCCGGCAACATGGCCGGTGGCGACAAGGGCCTGCTGTCGCGCCCCGCCGACTCCGAGCGGTTCCGCGAGAACATCGCGGTGGCGGTCGGCCTCGCCGAGTCCCTGGGCTGCAAGGCGCTGAACGCCCTGTACGGCAACCGGGTCGAGGACGTACCGGTCGCCGAGCAGGACGCCCTCGCGCTGGAGAACCTCGCGCTGGCCGCGCAGGCCGCGCACGGGATCGGCGCGATCCTGCTGGTCGAGGCGCTGAACGCGCCGGAGGCGCCGCAGTACGGACTGTTGAGTTCGAAGGACGCGGTGGCGGTGGTGGACGCGGTGAACGCGGCCACGGGCCTCGGGAACACGAAGTTCCTCTGCGACCTGTACCACCTGGCGCGGAACGGCGAGGACCTGTCCGCCGTGATCAGCGAGTACGCGGACCGGATCGGCCACGTGCAGATCGCTGACGCGCCCGCCCGCAACTACCCGGGTTCGGGTGAGCTGGACTTCCCGGCGCTGCTGTCGCAGCTGGATGCCGCTGGCTACGAAGGCTACATCGGCCTGGAGTACAAGCCGGTTGCCGGGGTTGCCTCGGCCGACTCCTTCGAGTGGCTGCCGCGCGAGCTTCGCGCCAGCACTCGCTGACTTTCCTGACACCTCCCAAGGAGATACTGATGAGCACGACCCCCCGCCGTATCGCCTTCATCGGGCTCGGCATCATGGGCAGCCCGATGGCCGCCAACCTGGTCAAGGCAGGCCACACCGTCACCGGCTTCAACCTGGTCCAGGCGCCGATCGACAAGCTGATCGCCGACGGCGGCAAGGGCGCCGCGTCGATCGCCGAGGCCGTCAAGGACGCCGAGATCGTCATCACGATGGTGCCGGCCGACCCGCAGGTCGAGGCCGTCTACTTCGGCGAGGCCGGCGTGCTGGAGAACGCCGCCGCTGGTGCGCTCCTCATCGACATGAGCTCGGTGACGCCGCAGATCTCGCAGCGCGTCGCCGCCGCCGCCAAGGAGAAGGGTCTGCGTTCCATCGACGCCCCCGTCTCCGGTGGTGAGGCCGGCGCCATCGAGGGCGTGCTCTCGATCATGGTCGGTGGCGAGCGCGCCGACTTCGACGAGGCCGAGCCGATCCTCAAGGCCCTGGGCACCACCGTGGCGCTGGTCGGCCCGTCCGGCTCCGGCCAGACCGTCAAGGTCGCCAACCAGCTGATCGTCGCCGTCAACATCCAGGCGTGCGCCGAGGCCGTGGTCTTCCTGGAGAAGTCCGGCGTGGACCTGGAGGTCGCGCTCGACGTCCTCAACGGTGGTCTGGCCGGCTCGACCGTGCTGACCCGCAAGAAGAACAACTTCCTCAAGCGCGACTTCGCGCCGGGCTTCCGCCTCGACCTGCACCACAAGGACATGGGCAACCTGCTGTCCGCCGCGCGTGCCGTCGAGGTCC
Source organism: Streptacidiphilus sp. MAP12-33 (assembly GCF_041261265.1). NCBI lineage: Bacteria > Bacillati > Actinomycetota > Actinomycetes > Kitasatosporales > Streptomycetaceae > Streptacidiphilus > Streptacidiphilus sp. MAP12-33. The sequence goes on along the minus strand of NZ_JBGCCA010000015.1, from coordinate 149,664 downwards.
CGCTGCCCACCGCCGCGCTGGTCGCGGACTTCATCACCGCCATGCGCAACGCCGGTGACGGCGGGCTGGACCACTCCGCCCTGCTGCGCAACCTGGAGCGCCTGTCCGGAAAGGTCGCCTGAACATGGCTCGCATGACCGCGGCTGAAGCAGCCGTCGAGATCCTCAAGCGCGAGGGCGTCACCAACCTGTTCGGCCTGCCCGGCGCAGCGATCAACCCCTTCTACTCCGCGATCCGCAAGCGCGGCGGCCTGCACCACACGCTGGCCCGCCACGTCGAGGGCGCCTCCCACATGGCCGAGGGTTACACCCGGGCCAAGGCCGGCAACATCGGTGTCTGCATCGGCACCTCCGGCCCGGCCGGGACGGACATGATCACCGGGCTCTACTCGGCCCAGGCCGACTCGATCCCGATCCTGTGCATCACCGGCCAGGCGCCGGTGGCCAAGCTGCACAAGGAGGACTTCCAGGCGGTCGACATCGCGTCCATCGCGAAGCCGCTGACGAAGATGGCCGTCACCGTGCTGGAGGCGGCCCAGGTGCCGGGGGCCTTCCAGCAGGCCTTCCACCTGATGCGCTCCGGCCGTCCCGGCCCGGTCCTGATCGACCTCCCGATCGACGTCCAGATGACCGAGATCGAGTTCGACATCGACACCTACGAGCCGCTGCCGGTCTACAAGCCGTCCGCGACCCGTGCCCAGGTGGAGAAGGCCCTGGACCTGCTCCAGGCCAGCGAGCGCCCGCTGATCGTCTCCGGCGGCGGCGTCATCAACGCCGACGCGGCCGAGCTGCTGGTCGAGTTCGCCGAGCTGACCGGCGTCCCGGTCGTCCCGACCCTGATGGGCTGGGGCACCATCCCGGACGACCACCCGCTCACCGCGGGCATGGTCGGCCTGCAGACCTCGCACCGCTACGGCAACGCGACGCTGCTGGAGTCGGACTTCGTCATCGGCATCGGCAACCGCTGGGCCAACCGCCACACCGGCAACACCGACGTCTACACGGCGGGCCGTAAGTTCGTCCACGTCGACATCGAGCCGACCCAGATCGGGCGCACCTTCGCCCCCGACTACGGCATCGTCTCCGACGCCAAGGCCGCCCTCCAGCTGTTCGTCGAGGTGGCGCGCGAGCGCAAGGCCGCGCAGACGCTGAAGGACTACAGCGCCTGGGCCGCCTCCTGCCAGGAGCGCAAGGCCACGCTGCTGCGCAAGACGCACTTCGACAACGTGCCGGTCAAGCCGCAGCGCGTGTACGAGGAGATGAACAAGGCGTTCGGGCGCGACGTCCGCTACGTCACCACCATCGGCCTCTCGCAGATCCAGGCCGCGCAGCTGCTGCACGTCTACAAGGACCGGCACTGGATCAACGCCGGCCAGGCGGGTCCGCTGGGCTGGACCGTCCCGGCCGCGCTCGGTGTCGCCACCGCGGTGCCGGACGAGACCGTCGTCGCGCTCTCGGGCGACTACGACTTCCAGTTCATGATCGAGGAGCTGGCGGTCGGGGCGCAGTTCAACATCGGCTACGTCCACGTGGTCGTGAACAACGCCTACCTGGGTCTGATCCGTCAGGCGCAGCGCAACTTCGACATGGACTACTGCGTCCAGCTGTCCTTCGACAACATCAACGCCCCCGAGGTCAACGGGTACGGCGTGGACCACGTCAAGGTCGCCGAGGGCCTGGGCTGCAAGGCGATCCGGGTCACCGAGCCCGGCGAGATCGCCGGCGCCCTGGAGCAGGCGCAGAAGCTGGTCGCCGAGTTCAAGGTGCCGGTCATCGTCGAGGTCATCCTGGAGCGGATCACCAACGTCTCCATGGCGGGCGCCGACATCGACAAGGTCAACGAGTGGGAGGACCTGGCCACCGAGCCCGGCGACGCCCCCACCGCCCTGCTGGGCGCCTGACCCTCCCGGTCGACCCGTGAAAGCGGGTCATAGTCTCCTCCCGGCGGCGCGCCCCAGAAATGTTGGGGACTATCCGGTCGTGCCCGCGTCGCCGGGAGGCATTCGTGAAGCAGAAGGTGAGGCTGTCAGTGTCGGACAACCAAGGTCATGTCGTGGTCGCACCCGACAAGTTCAAGGGCAGCCTCACCGCTGCACAGGCCGCGGAGCGCATCGCGGCCGGTATTCGGCGCGCCGCGCCGGGCACCGAGGTCCGGGCCCTGCCCGTCGCCGACGGCGGCGAGGGGACGGTGGCCGCGGCGATCGCGGCCGGGTTCCGCGCCGTGCCGGTGAAGGCCCAGGGCCCCACCGGCGAGCCGGTCGAGGCGGTGATCGCCGTGCAGGGGGAGACGGCGGTCATCGAGGCGGCCCAGGCCAGTGGCCTGCAACTGCTGCCGGGCGGCGTCAAGGCGCCGCTGACCGCCTCCAGCTACGGGACGGGCGAGCTCGTCCGCAAGGCGCTGGAGCTGGGTTGCCGCAAGCTGGTGCTCGGCCTCGGGGGAGTGGCCTGCACCGACGGCGGGGCCGGCATGGCCCAGGCGCTGGGCATGCGGCTCCTCGACGAGGAGGGCGAGGAGCTTCCGCCCGGCGGTGTCGCGCTGGCCCGGCTGGCGTCGATCGACCCCGGCCCGCTCGCGGACACGCTGAACGGGGTGGAGGTCGTCGTCGCCAGCGACGTCGACAACCCGCTGCTGGGGGAGCGCGGCGCGCCTGCGGTCTACGGCCCGCAGAAGGGCGCCACGCCCGAGAACGTGGCCGAGTTGGACGCCGCGCTGGCCCACTGGGCCGACCACGTGGCCGGGCTGACCGGCAACGATCTTCGGCAGACGCCGGGTGCCGGTGCGGCGGGCGGTCTGGGTTTCGGGGCCATCGCCCTGCTCGGAGCGTCCCTGCGGCCCGGGATCGCGCTTCTGCTGGAACTTCTGGGTTTCGACCAGGCGGTGCGGGGAGCCCGCCTGGTCGTGACCGGCGAAGGCTGCCTCGACGTGCAGACCCTGCACGGCAAGGCGCCCGCCGGAGTCGCCGACGCGGCGGCCGGGCATGGTGTCCCGGTCGCGGCGGTGTGCGGCCTGCTGGAACTGAGTGAGACGCAGTGGCGCGCCGCGGGGTTCGCCGCCGTGCTCTCGCTCGTGGAACTGGCCGGCCCTGACGGCGACAGCCTCACCCGCGCCGGGGAACTGGCCGAGTTGGCTGGGGAGCGGCTCGCGCGCAGCTTCCTCGGCGCGGAATGAGGTAGTTGCACGACCCAGGGGCGCGGGGCTCTGTCGTCAGGCGGCTGCGCCGCAGGGCGCGACAGGCCACCCTGGGACGTAGAGCCCCGCACGTGCAGGGCCGTCCGCAGGCCCGTGGTTCTCGCGCAGTTCCTCGCGCCCCTGGTGGCTCCGTACGTTCGACCGAATCGATCCCCTCTGCGCGCTTCAACAACTGGTTGAATCAAACCGTTGACGTTTTGTTGAAGCGAAGCCTAATCTCACGGCAACCCGATCAGGAGGCCCCAGTTGACCAAGGTGTTCCGTTCCCGACGCGCCGTCCTCCCGGACGGCGAGCGAGCCGCCGACGTGGTTGTGAGCGAGGGGCGGATCGTCGAGGTCCTGGCCTACGGCGCCGGCGAGGGCGAGGTCGTCGACCTCGGTGAGCTCGTACTCCTCCCCGGTCTGGTCGACAGCCACGTCCACGTGAACGAGCCCGGTCGCACCGAGTGGGAGGGCTTCGCCACCGCCACCCGGGCTGCCGCGGCCGGCGGCGTGACGACGATCGTCGACATGCCGCTCAACTCCATCCCGCCGACCACGACGGTCGACGGCCTGGAGGCCAAGCGCAAGGTCGCGGCCGACCGCCTCTTCGTCGACACCGGCCTGTGGGGCGGCGCGATCCCCGGCAACACCGGCGACCTCGCCCCGCTCCACGACGCCGGCGTCTTCGGCTTCAAGAGCTTCCTCGCCCCCTCCGGCGTCGACGAGTTCCCGCACCTGAACCGCGAGCAGCTCGAAGAGGCGCTCGCCGAGCAGGCCCGGATCGGCGCGCTGGCGATCATCCACGCCGAGGACCCCCGGATCCTCGACGAGGCCCCGCACACGCCCGGCCCGCAGTACGCGGACTTCCTCGCGTCGCGGCCCGACGACGCCGAGGCCGTCGCCGTCTCCACCCTGCTGGAGATCGCGCAGCGCACCGGCGCCCGCGTCCACATCCTGCACGTCTCCTCCGCCGGCGTGCTGCCGCTGCTGCGCGAGGCCCGCGCGGCCGGCGTCCAGGTGACCGCCGAGACGTGCCCCCACTACCTCACCCTCGCCGCCGAGCAGGTTCCCGTCGGCGACACCGCCTTCAAGTGCTGTCCGCCGATCCGCAGCGAGTCCAACCGCGACCTGCTCTGGCAGGCGCTCGCCGCAGGCGAGTTCGTCGGGATCGTGTCCGACCACTCGCCTTCCACCCCCGAGCTCAAGCACCTGCCGAGCCTCGGCGGTGACGGCGACTTCGCCGCCGCCTGGGGCGGGATCGCCTCCTTGCAGCTCGGGTTGCCCGCCATCTGGACCGAGGCGCGCCGCCGCGGCAACACCCTCTCCGACGTCGTGCGCTGGATGGCCTCCGGCCCCGCCTCGCTCGTCGGTCTTTCGACCAAGGGCGCCATCGCCGCCGGCATGGACGCCGACCTGGTGGCCTTCGACCCGGACGCCGCGTTCACCGTGGACCCCGCCGGGCTGCACCACCGCCACCCCGTGACCCCCTACGCAGGCCGCTCGCTGTCCGGCGTCGTCCGCACCACCTGGCTCCGCGGTGAGCCGGTGGACGTGAACGGCACCCCGGCCGGCCGACTGCTGACCCGAGGAGAGAAGTGACCGACACCCAGAAGCCCGCCGCCTTCACCGAGTTGGTCAATCTCGCCGCCCGGTCCCTGGGCGCGGGCGTGATCGCCGCCAACGACGAGCTGTTCGCCGAGAAGGAGAACCTCCTCGTCGCCAAGCCCGCCGAGTTCCGGCCGCACACCTTCGGCCACAAGGGCCAGATCATGGACGGCTGGGAGACCCGCCGCCGTCGCGGCGCCGGCGCCGAGGAGCCGCACCCGACCGACGACGACCACGACTGGGCGCTGATTCGCCTCGGTGTCCCGGGCGTGATCCGGGGTGTCGTCGTCGACACCGCGCACTTCACCGGCAACTACCCGGAGGCCGGCTCCGTCGAGGCCGCGTCCATCCCCGGCAACCCCTCCCCGGAGGAGGTCGAGGCCGCCGAGTGGACCGAGATCGTGCCGCGCACCGCGCTCAAGGGCGACACCGCGCACGAGTTCGCCGTCGACGTCGAGCAGCGCTTCACCCACGTACGGCTCAACATATGGCCCGACGGCGGTGTCGCCCGTCTGCGCGTGCACGGCGAGGTCGTCGCCGACCCGCGCGACCTGGACGGGCTCACCTTCGATCTGGCCGCCCAGGAGTTCGGCGGCGTCGCCACCGGGGCTTCCGACCGGTACTTCTCCTCCCCGCACAACCTCAATTCCCTGGGCCGGGCGGCCGTGATGGGTGAGGGCTGGGAGACGCGGCGCCGCCGCAACAAGGACAACGACTGGGTCGAGCTCGACCTGGTCGGCGAGGGCGAGGTGCTGGCCGTCGAGATCGACACCACCCACTTCGTCGCGAACTGCCCCGGCTGGGCGTCCGTCTCCGGTCGCTCCGCCGCCACCGGCGAGTGGATCCAGCTGCTGCCGCGCACGCGGCTCCAGCCGGACACCCGCCACCGCTACCGGGTCGCCCCGAGCGAGGCGGTCACCGCCGCTCGCCTGGACGTCTACCCGGACGGCGGTATCGCCCGGCTGCGGCTCACCGGCCGCCTGACCGAGGCGGGCCGTGCCGCGCACGCGCTGCGCTGGCTGAACCTGGTCCCGGCGGTCGAGGCCGAGCAGGCCCTCACCGAGGCCGGCCTGACGGTCGGCGAGGCCCGCACCGTGGCTGCCGCCCGCCCGCTGGCCGATGCGGCGGCCGCCCGTGCCACCGAGGCCGCGCTCCAGCCGGCCGACACCCCGGACGGCGCGGAGTCCTCGCGCCGCCGGGCCGCGATCTGGCGGCTGCTGGGAGTCTGACGCCCGCCGACGGCTTTCCTCCCAGCAGCTGCCGTTAACCACCACTGGGGCGCGCCCACGCGGCGGAGCCGCAAATCAGTAGAGCCCCGCGCCCCTGAGGCCGTGCAACTTTCCCTCTCATCCACCCGGTCCGAGGTACCTCCATGTCGAAAATCCTGACCACCGAGTCCGGCGCGCCCGTCGCCGACAACCAGAACTCCGCCCAGGCCGGCATCGGCGGCCCGGTGCTGATCCAGGACCAGCAGCTGATCGAGAAGCTGGCCCGGTTCAACCGGGAGCGCATCCCGGAGCGCATCGTGCACGCCCGTGGTTCCGGCGCGCACGGCTACTTCGAGGTCACCGACGACGTCACCCCGTTCACCCGGGCGGCGTTCCTGAACACCGTCGGCAAGCGCACGGACGTGTTCCTGCGCTTCTCGACCGTGGCCGGCAACCTCGGCGCGGCCGACGCGGTGCGCGACCCGCGCGGCTTCGCGCTGAAGTTCTACACCGAGGAGGGCAACTACGACCTCGTCGGCAACAACACCCCGGTGTTCTTCATCAAGGACCCGATCAAGTTCCCCGACTTCATCCACTCGCAGAAGCGTGACCCGTTCACGGGCATGGGCGAGGCGGACAACGTGTGGGACTACTGGTCCTACTCGCCCGAGTCGCTGCACCAGATCACCTGGCTCTTCGGTGACCGCGGCATCCCGGCGTCCTACCGTCACATGAACGGCTACGGCTCCCACACCTACCAGTGGGTCGCCGAGGACGGCGCCGCCTACTGGGTGAAGTACCACTTCAAGACCAACCAGGGCATCCGCAGCCTGGACGCCGGCCAGGCCGCCGAGCTGGCCGGCCAGGACCCGGACAGCCACCAGCGTGACCTGCACCAGGCCATCGAGCGCGGGATCTACCCCAGCTGGACCGTCCACGTGCAGCTGATGCCGGTCGCCGAGGCCGCGAACTACCAGTTCAACCCGTTCGACCTGACCAAGGTCTGGCCGCACGCGGACTACCCGCTGCAGCGCGTCGGGCGCCTGGTGCTGAACCGGAACCCCGACAACGTCTTCGCCGAGGTCGAGCAGGCCGCGTTCTCGCCGAACAACTTCGTGCCCGGCATCGGCGCCTCCCCGGACAAGATGCTCCAGGGCCGTCTGTTCGCCTACGCCGACGCGCACCGCTACCGCCTGGGTGTCAACCACACCCAGCTGGCGATCAACGCGCCGAAGGCGACCGAGGCGAACAACTACGGCCGCGACGGCTACAGCGCGGTCAACGCGGGCGGCCGGGCCAAGAACTACGAGCCCAACTCGTACGACGGCCCGCGTCAGACCGACGCGCCGCTGGCCGCGCCGACCGCCGTGTCCGGCTGGACCGGCACGCACAGCGCCGCCCAGCACGCCAAGGACGACGACTTCTTCCAGGCCGGTGAGCTGTTCCGGCTGATGTCCGAGGGCGAGCAGGAGCGTCTGATCGCGAACCTGGCCGGCTCCATCGGCTCGGTCAGCCGTGACGACGTGGTCGAGCGCGTCCTGCCGTTCTTCCACGCCGCCGACGCGGACTACGGTCGCCGCCTCGAGGCGGCCGTGAAGGCCATCCGCAACAACGACGAGGGCTGATCTGGGTCTTTGGAGGGCACAGCACTGGGCTGCGGTCACCCTCTGCGCGCGCCGTCACCGGTTCCGGTGGCGGCGCGCGTGCGTTGGTAGAAGAGTGAGCGGCGCAGGGGGGTGTCACGCTTCGGAGGAGAGGCATGTCCACGACCACCAAGCCCTACGCGCCCGGCACCCCGTGTTGGGTCGACCTCATGGCGAAGGACCAGCAGGCCGCGCTCGACTTCTACAAGGACGTCTTCGGCTGGGCGGGTGAGCCCGGCCCGCAGGAGTTCGGCGGCTACGCCGTCATGGAGCTGGGCGGCCGCCCCGTCTGCGGCATCGGCCCGGCGATGGCCCCGGAGGGCATGCCCGAGCCGCCGCACGTCTGGACCACCTACCTGGCCAGCGACGACGCGGACGCCACCGCGAAGCGGATCCAGGACGCGCACGGCACGCTGATGTTCGAGCCGATGGACGTCGGCAGTCTGGGCCGGATGCTCATCGCGGCCGACCCGACCGGCGCGGTCTTCGGCGTCTGGGGTCACAAGGAGTTCTTCGGCGCCGTCGCCGTCAACGAGCCGGGCTCGCTGTGCTGGAACGAGTGCAACACCCGCGACGTACCGGCCGCGGCCGCCTTCTACGACGCCGCGCTGGGCGTCAAGGCCGTGCCGATGGACCAGATGCCCGGTTACTTCGGCCTGGAGGTCGAGGGCCGCACGGTCGGCGGCCTTCAGGACATGGGCAGCAACTTCCCGGCGGAGGTGCCGCCGCACTGGATGGCGTGGTTCTGCGTCGACGACACCGACTCGACGGTCGACGCGGCCGTCAAGCGCGGGGCGACCGTCGTCGTCCCGCCGATGGATATTCCGCCGGGCCGGATGGCGGCGATCCAGGACCCCTGGGGAGCGGTGTTCTGCGTGCTCAAGCTGGCGGTCCAGCCCTCCTGACACCACGGTGAGGGCGGGTCCGCACACCGCTCGAACACTGCGCAACCCATGCTCACCAGGCTCGCTGACGGCTAGTCTGGTGGGCATGGCTGCGCGGAACCACAACCCCCGGAGCTCCGTGGAACGCGCCCTGAGACTGCTGGAGGCCGTCGACAGACGGGGCTTCGGCGCCAGGGCGGACGAGCTGGCCGAGGAGGTCCAGCTGCCGGCGGACCACGCCCGGCGACTGCTGCGCTCGCTGGTGCGCGAGGGCTACCTGGAGCGGCTGGAGGACGGCGCCTACGTGCTCGGCGGCGCCCTCGCGATGCTCGGGCAGGCCAACCGGGAGCAGCTGGTGCAGTCCCGGCTGGTCGCCAAGCTGACCTCGCTCCGTGACGAGCTGGGCGCGGCCGTCTACTTCAGCCGCTACGCGGACGGCGAGGTCAGCGTCCAGGCCGTCGTCGACGGTCCGATGGCGCCGGGCGTCCACGAGTGGGTGGACTTCCGGGCGACCGGCCACGCGAGCGCGATCGGCAAGTGCCTGCTGGCCCAGCTCGACGACGAGGGCCGCCGCGACCACCTCGCCCGCCACCCGGCCGCGCGGTTCACCTCCCGCACCAACATCGACACCGGTGCCCTGCTCCAGCGCCTGGACCGGCACCCCACCACGGTGCCGATGCTCGATCTCCAGGAGTACGCCATCGGCACGGTCTGCGCCGCGGTCCCGGTCACGGCAGGTACGACGGTGGGCTGCCTCGCTTTCTCCCTGCCGGTCGAGGAGGCCTACCGCCTGAAGGAGACGGCGGAGACGATGGCGGCCAAGGCCGCGCCGGTACTGCTGGCCCTCACGGTCTGACCCCTTTTGCCGCCGGGTCCGCGGAGGCTGCCACCGAGAGGTCGTGGCCGGTGACGGCACGGGCGTGGCTGCGCAGCGCGGCGACGACCTCCTCGCGCCGGCGCCGTCCGGCCAGGATGTCCATCTGGTAGCCGTCCTCCATGGCCACGAAGTTGGCGGCGAGCAGCCGGGGCGGGTCGGTCAGCCGGAAGTGCCCCTGGGCCTGGCCGAGTACCAGGATGCCCGCGTAGACCGAGATCTGGCGTTCCGTCAGCGCGCTGTCGAGGGCGGCCGCACGGGCGTCGCGCAGGCAGCGGGGCCAGTACTCGAAGAGCAGTCGGGTCAGCGCGTCGTCGGGGCCGGTGGCCACGCCCTCGTCGATGCAGGCGCGCAGCTTGTCGCGGGCGTCCTCGAAGCGGTCGGCCGCCTGCTCGCGGCCGGTGCTGTAGCGCTCGATCGCCTGCTGGTAGGTCGCGTGGACCAGGGCGTCGAGGTCGCCGTAGTAGAGCACGGCGGCGGGGGTGACCCCGGCTGCCTCGGCGATGTCCTTGAGCCGGAGCCCCTCCAGCCCGCGCGTCAGCAACGCCTGCTGGACGGCCCGGCTCAGCTCCGCGCGGCGGGCCTCCTTGTCGCTGCCCTTCCTGGCCGCCATCCACGCCCTCCCGATCTGGTCGATTGTTCTCGCTGGATTTAATCCTACCGCCCCAGCTCTTGACGCCTCCGTGCCGTGGCTCTTAAATCTGCGTTTAACAAACCCGGCCACTCCAGGAGGACCCATGTCGACCGATCCACCCGCCGGAGGCAAAGGGCTGCGGCAGGGCACGGTGGGCCTGCTCGCCGCCGTCTCGCTGGGGCTCGCGTCCGTCGCGCCCGCCTACTCGATCGCCGTGACGCTCGGACTGGTGACGCTGGTGGTCGGGCACCTCGCCCCGGCCGCGCTGCTGGTCGGGTTCGTGCCGATCCTGCTGACCGCCTTCGCCTTCCGGGAGCTCAACCGGGAGATGCCCGACTGCGGCACCACGTTCGTCTGGAACACCCGCGCCTTCGGTCCCGTCGCGGGCTGGCTGGCCGGCGGCTGGGTGGTGCAGGTGGCGACGCTCATCGCGATGACCGCCCTGGCCCAGGTCGGCGCCACCTACCTGCTGGACCTGCTCGGCCTGACCTCGCTCGCCGGCAACACCACCGCCGTCACCGCGACCGCGCTTGTGCTGCTCGCCGCCGTCACGGTCGTCGCCCGGCGCGGGCTGCAGATCGCGGCGGGCGTGCAGTACGTGCTGGTGGCGCTGCAACTGCTGGCGCTGCTCGGCTTCGGCGCGGCGGCGCTGCTGCGGCACGGCGCCGCGCGTCCCTCGCTCGCCTGGCTCAACCCCTTCGGGTTCGGCGGCTTCGGCCCGTTCGCGGAGGCGGTGCTGCTCTGCCTCTACATCTACTGGGGCTGGGACGCGCTGATCACGGTCAACGAGGAGACCAAGGACAGCGAGCGCATCCCCGGCCAGGCCGCCGTCATCACCACCGTGGTGCTGCTCGGCACCTACGTCTTCACGGCCGTCGCCGCGATCTCCTTCGCCGGCACGGGCGGCACCGGGCTCGGGCTCGGCGACCCGGCCAACACCGCGGACGTGCTGGCCACGCTCGGCCCGCCGGTGCTGGGCGCGACGCTGGCCAAGGTGATGCAGCTCGCGGTCTGCGTCTCGGCCGTCTCCGCCCTGCTCACCTGCGTCGTGGGCAGCGCCCGCGGCACGCTCTCGATGGCCGCCCACGGCGCCCTGCCGCGCGCCTTCGCGCGGATCCACCCGAGGCACCGCACGCCCGCGTTCGGCACGGTCTTCTTCGGCGCCGCAGGCGGCGCCCTGCTGGTGGTGCTGTCGGCGGTGTCCACCCGGTTCCTCGGCGACGCGATCCTCTCCATCGGCCTGCTGATCGCCTGCTACTACGGCGTCACCGCGCTGGCCTGCGTCTGGCACTTCCGGCGGCGGCTGCGCCACTCGGTGCGCGACCTGTTCTTCAAGGGCGTCATGCCGCTGCTCGGCGGCCTGATGATGCTGGCCGCGTTCGCGCGCAGCGCGCACGACATGCTCGCGCCGTCCTACGGCAGCACCTCGTTCCACGGCGTCGGCGGCGTCTTCCTGCTCGGCGTCGGCTCGATCGTGCTCGGCGTTCCGGTCGTGCTGCTGGTCCGGGCCCGGTTCCGGCCCTTCTTCACCGAGGGTCGCGACGCGGTCGTCGCCCTCACCGTCACCGACGAACTCACGACCACGGAGGTCTGAATCCCCATGCGTACTCTCGCCGTCGCCGCCGTGCAGACCGCGCCCGTCCCCTACGACACCGAGGCCAGCTGGCAGCGGTTCGCCCAGCGGGTGCGCAGTGTGCGGGCGTTGTTCCCGCACGTCGAACTCGTCGTGGTGCCCGAGCTGTTCCTCGCGGCCGAGGGACCGTTGCTGGAGCCGGCGCCCGAGGGGTGGATGGAGTCGGTCGCGCAGCCCGTGCCCGGTCCGCTGACCGACCGGCTGGCCGGGCTGGCCCGGGAGACAGGTCTGTGGCTGGTGCCCGGGACCGTCTTCGAGCGGGCCGAGGACGGCCGCGTCCACAACACCGCACTGGCGATCTCGCCGCAGGGGGAGATCGCGGCGCGCTACCGCAAGGTCTTCCCCTGGCAGCCCTACGAGCAGGCCGCGCCGGGGCAGGAGTTCACCGTCTTCGACATCCCGGGCAAGGGCCGGATCGGCCTCGCCATCTGCTACGACGGCTCGTTCCCCGAGACGGTGCGCCAACTGGCCTGGCTCGGCGCCGAGGTGGTGATCCAGCCGACGCTGACCACCACCAGGGACCGGGAGATGGAGCTGGTCTGTGCCCGCGCCAACGCCTGGACCAACCAGCTCTACGTCGTCAACCTCAACGCCTCGGACCCGGCCGGCGTGGGCCAGAGCGCGATCGTCGACCCCGAGGGGATCATCCGGCAGCAGGCGGGGTCGGGGGAGGAGGTCCTGGTCGACGTGCTGGACCTGGACGCGGTGGACCGGGTCCGCCGCCACGGTTCGGCCGGGATCAACCGGCCCTGGGCCCAGTTGGCCCGGTACGGGGAGGGCGTGCGGCTGCCGATGTACGGGGGTGGGTTCAAGGTCCCGGAGTGGGTGGCGCGGCACGACTGAGCGGGCGCGGAAACAGCCAGGTGGCGGGGCCGGTCCGGCCCTGCACCGCCCTTGACACCCAGGATTGGTCTAAGCCAATATCCATTTGGTCCGTACCAAGTCGAGTGGGTGTGCGGGACGCTTTCGGCGTGTTGCAGCGGGAGGGCCTGTCGATGATGCACAGCAGCCAAGTGAAGGCCGATCCGGAGCTGCGGCGCCTCGCGCTCTCCGTGCTCCAGCCGGGGTTCGAGGGCACCGAGGCGCCTGACTGGCTGCTGCGCGCCATCAGTGACGGTCTGTCATCCGTGGTGCTCTTCGCCCGCAACATCGCCACGCCCGAGCAGGTGGCCCGGCTCGCGGCCCGACTGCGGTCGGAGAACCCCGAGCTGATCATCGCGATCGACGAGGAGGCGGGCGACGTCACCCGGCTGGAGTCGTGGACCGGCTCGACCCGCCCCGGCAACTTCGCTCTCGGGGCCGTCGACGACGTGGAGCTCACCGAGTCCGTCGCCCGCGACATCGGCCGCGAACTGCACGCCGCCGGGGTCAGTCTGGACTACGCGCCCAGCGCCGACGTCAACTCCAACCCGCGCAACCCCGTGATCGGCGTCCGCTCCTTCGGCGCCGGCACGGACCTGGTGGCCCGGCACACCGCCGCCTGGATCCGGGGCCTCCAGGACGCGGGGGTGGCGGCCTGCGCCAAGCACTTCCCCGGCCACGGCGACACCGCCGTCGACTCCCACCACGGCCTGCCCAGCTACGACGCCACCGTCGCGGAGATCGCGGCGACCGCCCTGCCGCCCTTCCGCGCCGCCCTGGAGGCGGGCGTGCGGGTGGTGATGACGGGTCACCTGCTCGTCCCCGCCTACGACCGGGAGCACCCGGCGACACTCAGCCGGAGCATCATCAACGACCTGCTCCGTGGCGAGCTCGGCTTCGACGGGCTGGTGGTCACCGACGCGATCGAGATGGGCGCGGTCGCCGACCGGTACGGCCTCGGCGGTGCGGCCACCGGCGCGATCGTCGCCGGCTGCGACGCCGTCTGCACCGGTGGCGAGCGGGCCGACGAGGGCATGGTCGCGCTGCTGTCCGGGACGCTGCTGGACGCCGTCGCCGACGGCAGGCTGCCGGAGGGCCGGCTGCGCGAGGCGGCCGGGCGGGTCCGCTCCTTCGCCGCCTGGTCCACCGCCCTCGGCCGGACCGTGCCGACCGACGCGATCCGCGGCGACATCGGCTTCGCCGCCGCCCGCCGGGCGATCCGGCTCACCGGCTCCGCCGACTCGGTCCTGCCGATCGCCGCCGCCCCGCACGTGGTGGAGCTGGTGCCGACGACCAACCTGGCCATCGGCAAGGAGACCCCCTGGGGCGTCGCCACGCCGCTGCGTGAGCGGATGCCCGGAACGACCTTCGTCCGCGTCCACGAGGACCAGCTCGCCACCGCCGGTCCGGTCCTGGACGAGCTGGTGCTGAAGCCCGCCGTCGGCCGTCCGCTCGTCGTGGTCGTCCGCGACGCCTCGCGCCTTGCCTGGATGAGCGCCGCCCTGGACGAGCTGGTCCGGGCCCGTCCCGACGCCATCGTGGTCGAGATGGGCCTGCCGGGGACGGCCCGCCCCGGCGCGGTCCACATCGTCACCCACGGCGCCACGACCGCCTCGGGCGTGGCCGCCGCGGAGACCCTGCTCGCCCGGCGGTCCGCCTAGCGGCGCCCCTGGTCTCTGCCCTCCGGGGGGAGGGCAGAGACCGGAGACCGGAGTCAGCCGCAGTCGTGGCTCACCCGGTCCTGCGTCACGTAGCCGTGCGCGGCGCGGATCAGGTGGTCGTAGCAGGCGCCGGTGTCCGTCGTCCCGCTCCAGTGCTCGGCGTCGCGCCCGTCGGCGGCGGTGACGACGCCGTTCGTGCGGGCCAGCACGCCGGTCGCGTCGACGACGTCGCGGGTCGAGTCCACGGTCCGCCAGTGGTCGCCCTGCTGGACGCTGTCCGTCATGACGCGGCCCTGGTGGACGGTGGCGGACAGGGAGTAGTTGTTCCCGTCCGTGAACACCGGCACGTCGGAGTCCACCGTGATCGGGTAGTCCCAGCTGTGGCGCGTGGCCGTGGCGCGGCCGTGCTGCGGGTCGGTGGTGACGGTGGTGGCGCCCTGCTCGCGCTGCGCCACGACCTGCTGCTGCCCGCCGCCGGAGATCGCGTCGGTGTTCAGGTAGCTCGCGTGTTGGCTCACTGTGGTGCGGACCCGCCCGGCGGAGGTGTCGAGCCAGCCCGCCGTGGTCCAGTCGCGGTGCGCGCTGACGCGCACGTTGACGAGGTCGCCGGCGCCCGGAGTCTCCGTCGTGGTGACGTTCGGGGTCAGCGAGAGGGTGTCCTCGGTGAGCGCGCCGGACGTCTGCGCGGCGTGGTGGTCGGTGTCGAGGAAGAGCGTCGAGTCCACGGTCCAGCCGTCGGCCGCGCCGTACGGGGTGACGGTGAAGGTGTGCGGCCTGCCGTCCACCAGCAGCCCGGCGAAGGGCGTCAGGTCCAGCCCGTAGGCCTGGGTGACGAACTGGTCCACGGCCGGGATCGGCCGCCACAGCGTCGGCACGATGCCGCCGGAGTAGACGACCGGGTACGGCTGCGCGAGCCCGGCGGGCCGTCCGTCCACCGAGACCTGCACCTCGCGGTACGGGCCGCCCCCGCAGAGGTAGTTGGGGTACTTGGCGGCCAGGTCGTCCGGCGCCGAGGTGAACCACTGCTCGTCGCAGCCGCCGCCGCGGGCGTAGACCTCCATGCTCACGTGCGTGAGGTTGCGCGGGAGCGTGACCGTCCTGGAGGAGGACTGGCCGGGGTTGAGGTAGGTCCAGCCCGCGTCGGTGGTCGAGGCGGAGAGCGGCAGCACCTCGTCGGCGGTGCGCGCGGCCGGGTGGTGGCGGTCGGCCTGGTAGTACGTCAGCGTCAGCTTCATGTGGTAGACGCCGGTGTAGGTGGAGTTGACCACGTTGCCGAGCGAGACCGCGATCGGCTGCGCCTGCCGCAGCAGCGGGATGAACTCGCTGACGTCCTTCTGCAGCGACCAGCTGATGCCCTGCGTGGTCGGCTCCGGCGTGCTGGTGCGCAGCACCTCGGCCCCGCCGATCCACACGCCCGCGAGCCGGTCGTACTGCCGGCCCTGCACACTGCCGGACCAGGTCAGCACGACCTTGTTCCACGGCCCCGCGCATGCGGCGGGCGGGGTGAGCGTGCCGCTCCAGGCGGGGGAGGAGATGGTGTTGCCGAAGTCGTTCTGCATGGCGGTGACCGTGCAGTGAGGAGTGTCGGGCGCGCTGATGGGTGGTAGCGCGGTGACCGGGTTCTGGTAGTTGGTCTCGATGCCCGGCGAGTCGGCCTGGGCCGTTCCCGACCCGAGCAGTGCCGCACAGAGCACCGCGGCTGCGCCGAGGATGCCTACGATCCGCATGGGTTCCCTCCCGTCGATCTTGACTGGGTGGTACGGGAGGGAACCCTGGCACCCCTACGCGGGGAGACACAAGAGGGCGTCGGGGTCTACCCGTTGACCGCGACGGTGGCCGTCTGGCCCGGAGCCACCGTGACGTCCGCGTACGTGTAGGTCAACCCGTTCTCGGTCACGGTCCGCGCCGGGCGGGTGACGTCGTTGACGGTGATCGTGGTGTGGACGCCGGTGAAACGGGCCTGCCAGTGGCGGGGGGTGGGGCCGGTGTTGGTGAGGGAGCTGCGGGTCCGGCCGTCCTGGCGGAGGGTCACCGTGCCGTCGCCGACCGGGATCGAGGCGACCTGGAGCCAGCCGATGGACGCGGGCAGCTGGGAGGCGGTCACCAGGGAGGACGCGTTCGGGCCCGGCTGGACGCCGAGGAGGCCCTGGACGGTCTGGGAGAGCAGGGTGAACGGGATCTCGGGGTAGTCGCCGTTCAGCAGGGTGCCGCCGACGTGGACCTGGTCGACGCTCGCGTAGATGCTCTGCATCCACTTCCACGCCGTCGCGCCGTCGTGGCCGGCGAAGAACGCGTCCGGGAGGTAGGTGAAGCCCTCCTCGTTCACGGACCGGTTCGGGCCGGAGTCCTGCTGGTCGATGAAGGAGAGGTAGTCGGTCAGGCGCGGGCCCGGGTCGAGCAGGTTCTTCATCGGGATGAGCACGCTGGTCTCGTAGCCCCAGTCGCTGATCGGGTTCCCGGCCGTGTCGTAGGCGTGGACGACCGCGCCGGGGTTCTTCGGGTCCACGCTCCAGGTGGAGTTGAACCACGCCTTCAGCGCCGTCGCGTCCTTGGCGTAGGTGGCCGCCTGTGCCTTCTGGCCCTTGGCGGCGGCGAGTTCGGCCGCGCCGAGGTAGGCCTGGTACTGGGACGCGAGCTCGTCGCCGGCCTCGGCGTACGTCGTGCTGCCGTTCTCCGCGTAGCTGGCGATCCCGGCGAAGATGTCGTTGCTCGTCGCCTGCGGCACCGGCACCGGCCCTGCCGCCAGCGGGCCGGTCTCGCGGGTGATGAGGGGGCCGAGGGTGTTCTTCACGTAGCCGTTCAGCACCGGGTCCTTCAGGTAGTCCTGGTCGCCGGTCCAGGCGTAGGCCTCGGCGGTCTTCTGGACCAGCTCGAAGGGGGCCGGGAGCTCGCGGACGAAGGAGCTCGGGCTGTGGTAGTCGATGTTGCCCCAGGTCTTCGCGTCCATGTTGACCGACCAGACCGGGAAGTCGCCGTTGGTGCTGTTGGCGGAGGCGGCGAAGGCGCGCAGCATCGTCTTGTTCTGCGCGTCCAGGCCCAGCAGGTGGGCGCCGACCATCTGGTGGGCGAAGTCGCGGATGTAGAAGTCGGAGCGGAACGGGTAGCCCGCCCAGTAGGTCGTCGCGTAGGGGGCGGTGCCGGCTCCCGCGACGTTGTTCTCGTCCATGTTGACGACACCGTTCGCGCCGGTCGCCGAGACCCAGCTGTTCGCCTTGACCTTGGCCCAGTCGAACATGGAGACGACCGTCGGGTCGGACGAGGTGATCTGCGGGTCGTTCGGCGCGGAGGGCACCAGCGTGACGTCGTCGAAGTTGACCCAGCCGGTGGGCGAGGAGCCGATGGTCACCGTGACCGTGTCGCCCGGCACCACCTTCAGGTACGGCGCCGTGTACTTCACGTACAGCGAGTGGTCGGCGAGCGGGAGCGTCTGCGCGGTGCGGCCGTCGACGGCGACGGTGAGCGTGCCGCCGGCAGCGCCGGTGGCGACCCACGCGGACAGGTCGTAGGACCCGGCCCGCGTCGCGGTCACCGTCTGGCTGACGGTGTAGCCGGTGCCGGCGTCGAGGTAGGCCGCACTCGTGCCCGAGTGCGGGTAGTTGGTGCCGATGCCGGTGTGGTCGCCGAAGGTCCAGCCGTAACGCCCGCGCTCGAAACCGGGGTTGGTGAACTCCAGCGGGTCGGCGTCGGTGAGCGCGAAGCGTTGCCCCGGGCCGCCGTCGCAGGGCTCCTGCCGCAGGGCGGCCTCGGTCGCGGTGCCGGAGGGCAAGGTCAGGCATTGGCCGCCGCTCTGTGCCACCAGGGCGTACTGACGGGTGCCGAGAGGCCGCAGCTCGAACTGCGCGGCGGCGGGCACGTTCCCGCAGTCCTGTGTGGTGACCGGTGCCCCGGCCTTCGTCCCGTCGCCGGAGACCACCGCGCACCGCTGGCTCGCGACGTCGATGAGCATGTAGCGGGCGGGTGAGTCGGCGTTGACCTGCCACAGCTTCCAGTGCTGGGTCAGCAGGCCCTCGCAGCGGGCCCGGACCACGGCCGTGCCCGCGCCGAGCTGCGCGTAGCGGGTCCCGAGGCACTGCCCGGTCAGGGGCGAGCTGATGGTGTAACTGCTGCCGCTCACCGCGCCGTCGGCGGTGGCGGCTTGCGCCGGGCTGACGGCGACGACCGGTGCGCTGAGCAGGGCGAGGGCCACCGGCAGGGTACGTGCGAGAGGCATGGAGGTCTCTCCTCGGAGGAAGGGGGACGACGCCTCGGTACCATAGTTATGTGAAATGGCACTGACATCAACGCGCTGACGGATTGACAAGGCGTCAATCCGTCAGATCAGGAGTTCACGCGCTCACGCGATGCGGCGCGGCTCCTCGGCCGCCCCGCGGTGGTCGTGGTGGATCGGGCCGTTGTGGGCGGAGAGCGGCAGGCAGCCGCCGCCACGACGGTGGGCGACGATCTCGGCGGCGACCGCCACGGCCGTCTCCTCCGGGGTGCGGGCGCCGAGGTCCAGGCCGATGGGGGAGCGCAGCCGGTTGATCTCCACCTCGGTCAGGCCGACCCCGCGCAGACGGTCGAGCCGGTCGTGGTGGGTACGGCGCGAGCCCATGGCGCCGACGAAGCCGAGCGGCATCCGCAGCGCCCGCTCCAGCAGCGGGATGTCGAACTTGGCGTCGTGAGTCAGCACGCACAGCGCGGTTCGTGCGTCCAGGCGGCCGGCCGCCGCCTCCGCGTCGAGGTAGCGGTGCGGCCACTCGACCACGACCCGGTCCGCCTCGGGGAAGCGCCGCTCGGTGGCGAAGACGGGACGGGCGTCACAGACGGTCACGTCGTAGCCGAGGAACTTGCCGACCCGGGCCACCGCGCCCGCGAAGTCGATCGCCCCGAAGACGATCATGCGCGGGGCGGGCGCGTAGGACTCGACGAAGAAGACCGCCGCCGCCTCGGAGTTCGGGTCGCACGGGCGGCCGTCGAGGGCGAAGGTGAGCTGCCCGGTACGGCCGGCGTCCAGCATGGCGCGGGCCTGGCGGACGGCGGCGGCCTCCAGCAGGGGGGTGTCGATCGTCCCGTGGTGCGCGTCGCCGGTGACGGCGAGCGTCACGCCGAGCAGGTGTGCCGGGCCGCTGATGCAGCGGACCAGGGCGACGGGCGTGCCGGAGTGGATGTAGGCGACGCCCGCGTCCAGCCCCGCGTCCGCACCGGGACGGACCGGCTGGACGAAGACGTCGATGATCCCGCCGCAGGTCAGGCCGACGGCGAAGGCGTCCTCGTCGCTGTAGCCGAAGCGGTGCAGCACCGGTTCGCCGCTCGCCAGCGCCTCCTCGCACATCGTGTAGACGGCGCCCTCGACGCAGCCACCGGAGACCGAGCCCACGGCCTCGCCGTCCGCGTCCACAGCCAGTGCGGCGCCCGGGTCGCGCGGGGCGCTCCCGGACACGGCGACGACGGTGGCCACGGCGAAGGGGCGCCCGGCGGAGTGCCAGGCGGCGAGCTGCTCGGCGATGTCCTGCATCGGAGGTGCTCCTTGCAACAGCGAAGTCGAGATACGGATGGTGCCGGGCCGTTCCCACGAGGGGAACGGCCCGGCGGGGGCTCAGTGGATCCCGAGCCAGAGCTTGATCGGATGCAGCGCGAAGTAAACGAGGAAGACCGCCGTCAGACCCCACATCAGCACACCCGGCTCACGCCAGCGGCCACGGCCGGCCTTGATGGCGCAGTAGGCGATGACGCCCGCGCCGACACCGGCAGTGATCGAGTAAGTGAACGGCATCAGCGCGATCGTGAGGAAGGCGGGGATCGCCACCTCGCGGTCGGCCCACTCGATGTGGCGGGCCTGGGCCAGCATCATCGAGCCGATGACGACCAGCGCGGCCGCCGCGACCTGACCGGGCACCATGCCGGCCAGCGGGGTGAAGAACAGCATCGCGGCGAAGACCAGGCCGGTGACGACCGAGGAGAAGCCGGTGCGGGCCCCCTCGCCGACGCCGGTCGCCGACTCGATGAAGACCGTCTGGCCGGACGCACCCGCCACACCGCCGATGATGCCGCCGGTGCCGTCGACGAACAGCGCCTTGGACAGGCCCGGCATCCGGCCCTGCTCGTCGGCCAGGCCCGCCTCGGTGCCGATGCCGATGATGGTGGCCATGGCGTCGAAGAAGCCGGCCAGCACCAGGGCGAAGACCGCGAAGCCGGCGCTCAGCGCGCCCATGCCGTGACTTCCGAACGCACCGAACAGGTCGATGTGGCCGAAGAGGCCGAAGTCGGGCGAGGAGACCGGGTTGCCGGGCCACTTCGGCACCGACAGGCCCCAGACGGAGTCCGGCAGGTTCAGCGCGGCCTGGAGGATCAGCGACAGCACGGTGCCGAAGACGATGCCGATGAGGATCGCGCCCGGGACCTTGCGGGTCTGCAGGATGAAGATGGTCAGCAGCGTGATCGAGAAGATCAGCACCGGCCAGCCCTGCAGGTTGTCGCTGACGCCGAGCTGCAGCGGGGTCTCGCTGTGCGCGGCGTCCGGGACACGGGACACGAAGCCGGCGTTGACCAGGCCGATCAGCGCGATGAACAGGCCGATCCCGATGGTGATGGCGTGCTTGAGCGCCATCGGTATGCCGTTCATGATCTTCTCGCGCAGGCCGGTGACGACCAGCAGCACGATGGCGGCGCCGTAGATGACACAGAGGCCCATGGCCTGGGGCCAGGTGATATGAGGCACCATCACCGCTGCGAGGGTGTTGGAGACGCTCAACCCGGCGGCCGCGGCGAGCGGCGCGTTGCCGACCACACCGAGCAGGATCGTGGTGACGGCGGCGGCGAGGGCGGTGGCGGTGGTGACCTGCGCGTGGCTGAGGTGGGCCCCGTTCACGTCCGGTACGGACAGGATGATCGGGTTCAGCAGCAGGATGTACGCCATCGCCATGAAGGTGGTCAGACCACCTCGGACCTCGCCCCCGAGGGTGGACCCTCGGAGAGAGATCTTGAAGAACGCGTCGATGGCGTTCTTCGGCTTCGGCTCGGACCCTCTGTTGGGGTCCGAAGAGACGCTGGATTCCGTGGAGATCTGGGTCACGGGTTCCACTCCCAAGTTTCGAAGGGGGTTGGGGTGGAGCGGCCGGCCTGGGTGACCCTCTAGGCGGGGAAACAGGGGACGGTGCGGCGCGCTTCTCTACAGGTGCTTCCGGGGTTCACGTGCCTCGGCGAAGGCGTCGTGCCGGTTGGTGCGGGGTACATCGGAGACTTTCTGCACTAGGTGGAGCGGCGGTGCTGGGTGGAGCTGTGAGGGTGGAGCGGTGGGGCTGGTGGTGCTGGTGGTGCGACCCCGGGGCGGGGCGCGGGAAGACCTGACATGGAGTGCCTCGCCCCGGGGTGGTTCGGTGGGCCTGTGTCCAGGCCTTACTCGCCGGTGCCGGTCAGGTGCTCGGGGCGAACCGGGACCCGGTTCAGCGCGAGACCCGTGGCCGCTCGGATCGCTGCCACGACCGCCGGCGTCGACGAGAGGGTGGGCGCCTCGCCGACACCGCGCAGCCCGTAGGGGGCGTGCTCGTCGGCGAGTTCGAGGACGTCCACCGGTTGCGGCGGGGTGTCCAGGATGGTGGGGATGAGGTAGTCGGTGAAGGACGGGTTCCTGACCTTGCCGTCCTTGACGACGATCTCCTCCATGACCGCGAGGCCCAGGCCCTGGGTGGAACCACCCTGGATCTGGCCCACGACGGAGAGCGGGTTGAGGGCCTTGCCCACGTCCTGGGCGGCGGCCAGCTCGACGACCTTGACCAGGCCCAGCTCCACGTCCACGTCCACCACGGCGCGGTGCGCGCAGAAGGTGTACTGCACGTGGCCGAAGCCCTGCCCGGTCTCCTTGTCGAAGGGGACGGTCGGGCGGTGGTGGTGCTCGCGGGTCAGGTCGATGGCGCTGTCGCCGAGCAGGTCCGCGATCGGGACCAGCGCGCCGGCGGAGGCGGAGACGACCTTGCCGCCGACCAGCGACAGGTCGTTGTAGTCCCAGCCGTAGCGCTTGCGGCCCAGGGCCAGCAGCTCGTTGCGCACGGCCTCGGCCGCGAGCTTGACGGCGCCGCCGGTCATGTAGGTCTGGCGCGAGGCAGAGGTCGAACCGGCCGAGCCCACCTCGGTGTTGGCGGGGTGGATGGTGACCCGCTCGACACCGAGCTCGGTGCGGGCGATCTGGCCGTGGACGGTGACGCCGCCCTGGCCGACCTCGGCCATGGCCGTGTGCACCATGGCGACCGGCTCGCCGCCGATGACCTCGAGGCGCACCCGCGCGGTGGAGTAGTCGTCGAAGCCCTCGGAGAAGCCGACGTTCTTGATGCCCACCGCGTAGCCGACGCCGCGCACGATGCCCTCGCCGTGCGAGGTGTTGGACAGCGCGCCCGGGATGTCACGGACGTCGAGGTGCGTGGTGTCCAGGGCCGGCGGCAGCGGCAGCGCCTTGACGCGGCGCAGCAGCTCGGCGACCGGGGCCGGGGAGTCGATCTCCTGGCCGGTCGGCATGATCGAGCCCTGCTCCACGGCGTTGAGCTGGCGCAGCTCCACCGGGTCCATGTTCAGCTCGGCGGCCAGCTTGTCCATCTGCGCCTCGTAGGCGAAGCAGGCCTGGACCGCGCCGAAGCCGCGCATGGCGCCGCAGGACGGGTTGTTGGAGTAGAGCGCGACCGCCAGCATGTTGACGTTCGGGATCTCGTAGGGGCCCATGCCCAGCGAGGCGGCGTTGCCGACGACGGCGGGGGAGGCGGAGGCGTAGGCGCCGCCGTCCAGCACGATCCGGGCGTCGCAGTAGACCAGCTTGCCGTCGCGGGTGGCGCCGGTCTCGTAGGTCAGCTTGGCCGGGTGGCGGTGCACGTGCCCGAAGAAGGACTCCTCGCGGGAGTACACGATCTTGACGGGCTTGCCGGTGCGCTGCGCCAGCAGGCAGGCGTGGATCTGCATGGACAGGTCCTCGCGACCGCCGAAGGCGCCGCCGACACCCGCGAGGGTGAGGCGCACCTTGTTCTCCGGCAGGCCGAGGACGGGCGCGATCTGCTCGCGGTCCACGTGCAGCCACTGGGTGGCGATGTAGAGGTCGATGCCGCCGTCCTCGGCGGGCACCGCCATGCCGGACTCCGGGCCGAGGAAGGCCTGGTCCTGCATGCCGACCACGTAGTCGCCCTTGATGACGACGTCGGCCAGCGCGCGCACCTCGTCGGTGACGCCGAGACCGGAGACCACCTTCTGCGAGTGGACGATGTTGCCGGACGCGTGGCCCTTGTACTCGTCCGGGGTGTGCACGTACCCGTAGGTCTCCGGGTCGAGGCACTGCTCCTCGGTGGTGATCGTCGGCAGCAGCTCGTACTCGACCTTGATCTTGGCGAGCGCGCGGCGGGCGGTCTCCGGGTGGTCCGCGGCCACGATGGCGATGGCCTCGCCGTGGTAGCGGATCTTGCCGGTGGCCAGCGCCGGCTGGTCCTTGATCTCCAGGCCGTAGAACTTGACGCCGGGGATGTCGTCGTAGGTCATCACCGCGTACACGCCGGGGTGCTTGACGGCCTCGGAGGTGTCCACGGAGAGGATGCGCGCGTGGGCGTGCGGCGAACGCAGGGCCATGCCCCAGAGCATGTCCTCGTGCCACATGTCCGAGGAGTAGGCGAACTCGCCCTTGACCTTCAGGATGCCGTCCGGGCGCAGCGGCGAGCCGCCGATGCCGTCCGGGTGGGCGGTGGTGATGTTCTGGAGGTTCTTCTCCGTACGGATCTGGCTCACTGCGACACCTCCGAGTGCGAACACTTGCGGGCGGAGGCGAGGCGGACGGCGTCCATGATCTTCTCGTAACCGGTGCAGCGGCACAGGTTGCCCGAGAGGGCCTCGCGGATGTCGTTGTCGCTGGGCTGCGGGTTGCGCTCCAGCAGGTCGTGCGACTGCACCAGCAGACCGGGGGTGCAGAAGCCGCACTGCACGGCGCCGGCGTCGACGAAGGCCTGCTGGACGTCGTCCAGACCGGTCTCCGGGTCGGCCAGGCCCTCGACGGTGCGGACCTCGCGGTCCTGCACCTGGCCGGCCGCGACCAGGCAGGAGCAGACCGGGGCGCCGTCGAGGTAGACGGTGCAGGAGCCGCACTCACCCTGCTCGCAGGCGTTCTTGGAGCCCGGCAGGCCCAGACGCTCGCGCAGCATGAACAGGAGGCTCTCGCCCTCCCAGACGTCGTCCGCCTCGACCTCGCGGCCGTTGGCGGTGAAGGTCACCCTCATGCTGCGCTCCTCAGGGACTGCGTGTACTCGTTCCAGGTCCAGGTCAGGGTCCGCCGGGCCATGACCGCCAGCGCGTGGCGGCGGTAGGCGGCGGTCCCGCGGACGTCGTCGATCGGCGACGCGGCGGCCGTGACCAGCTCGCCGAAGCGCTGGATCGCGGCCGGGCCGATCAGGGCGCCGGACTCCCACAGGCCGCGCTCGGCCAGCTCGCCGGCGATGAACTCCTCGGCCTCGACCGCACGGCGCGGCGTGGGGGCCGCGGAGCCGATGCCGGTGCCGACCGTGCCGTTCTTGGGGTGCAGCGCGAGACCGAAGGCGCACACCGCGATGACCATCGCGTTGCGGGTACCGATCTTCGAGAACTGCTGCGGGCCGTCGGCCACGGGGATGCGGACGGCGCGGATCAGCTCGTCGGGCTCCAGGCTGTTGCGCTTGACGCCGACGTAGAACTCGTCGATCGGGATCAGCCGGGTGCCGCGGACGGACTCGGCCTCGACCAGGACGTCACGTCCGGCGGCGAGCAGCGCGGGGTGCGCGTCGCCGGCGGGCGAGGCGCCGCCGAGGTTGCCGCCGACGGAGCCGCGGTTGCGGATCTGCGGGGAGCCGACAGTGTTGCCGGCCAGGGCGAGACCGGGCAGCTCCCGGCTCAGCTCGCGGGTGATGCGGGCGTAGGGGACCGCGGCTCCGAGCCGGATCACCTCGCCCTCCTGGCCCTCGAAACGGCCGGACTCCCACGCGGTCAGCTCGCTGATCCGGTTCAGGTCCAACAGGGCGGACGGGCGGTGACGGTCGAAGTTGAGCTCGACCATCACGTCCGTACCGCCGGAGATCGGCAGTGCGGACGGCTGCTCGGCCTTCGCCGCGAGTGCCTCGTCCCAGGTGGCGGGCCGCAGGAACTCCATGCGGGTGACTCCTTCGGTGGGTACGGCAAGTTTTGCGTGGGGAGGTACATGGGGAGGTGTGAGCAGTACACAAGTCGCACGGGTTGTGCCGTCAGTCACTGATGGCATGAGCCGCGCCGCTGAGCTCACCCGGATGGCTGTACTTTTCTCCAACGGTCGGCGAACGGAACGCGGCGGGGGGATGGAGCCGGGTGGCTGTTCTCCTGGCGCGAAAGAGCGACGCGGGGCTGCCACCCCCGGGCGTAGTGTCGTGGCTGTGACTCAGCCCACGACGAACCCGTTCCGGCAGCCCAGCACGCTTCCCTTCGCGCTCCCGCCCTTCGCGGAGATCGAGGAGGCCCACTACCTGCCCGCCTTCGAGGCCGGCATGGCCGAGCAGCTCGACGAGATCGCGGCCATCACGGCGAACCCCGAGCCCGCCGACTTCGAGAACACCCTGGTCGCTCTGGAACGCACCGGTCAGCTGTTGCGCCGGGTGCACCTGGTGTTCTTCAACAAGGCCGCGTCCGACTCCACGCCCGCGCTGCGCGAGCTGGACGCGGAGATCAGCCCGCGGCTGGCCGCGCACACCGACGCCATCCAGCTCGACCCGGCCCTGTTCGCCCGCGTCGACGCCGTCCACGAGCGCCGCGAGGAGCTCGGTCTGGACCAGGCAGACCTGCGGCTGCTGGAGTACTGGCACACGCGCTTCGTCCGCGGCGGCGCCCGCCTCGACGCGACCGGCCAGACCCGGCTGCGCGAGCTCAACGCCGAGCTGGCCACGCTCGGCACCACCTTCGAACAGAACCTGTTCACCGCCACCCGCGCCGCCGCCCTCGTCCTGGACACCGCCGAGGAGCTGGACGGCCTCCCGGCCGGCGCGATCGCCGCCGCCGCGGAGAACGCCAAGGCGCTCGGCCACCCGGGCAAGTACGTGCTCAGCCTGAAGAGCTTCACCAACCAGAGCGAGCTGGCCTCGCTCGCCGACCCCGGACTGCGCGCCCGCCTGCTCGACGCCTCGCTGGGCCGCGGCGTCCAGGAGAACGGTCCGCTCGCCGCCCGCCTCGCGGCCCTGCGCGCCGAGCGCGCCGCGCTGCTCGGCTTCCCCTCGCACGCCGCCTACGTGGTGGCCGACCAGACGGCCGGCACCACCGAGGCCGTCGAGACGATGCTGGGCGGCCTGGTCGCCCCCGCCGTCGCGAACGCCGACCGCGAGGGCACGGCGCTGGCCGCGGCGGCGGGCGTGGACCGCGTCCCCGCGTCGGACTGGCTGTTCCTGTCCGAGCAGGTGCGCAAGGAGCGCTACGCGGTGGACGGCGCGCAGATGCGTCCCTACCTGGAGCTGGAGTCGGTGCTGCGGCGCGGCGTCTTCCACGCCGCCGGCCTGGTCTACGGCATCACCTTCGAGGAGCGGCCCGATCTGGTCGCCTACCACCCCGACGCGCGCGTCTTCGAGGTGCGGGAGGCGGACGGCCGCCCGATCGGCCTGTTCATCGGAGACTTCTTCGCCCGCGAGTCCAAGCGCGGCGGCGCCTGGATGGACGCGGTCGTCGAGCAGTCCGACCTGCTCGGGCAGCGCCCGGTGGTGGTCAACAACCTCAACATCGCCAAGCCCCCGGCCGGCGAGCCGGCCCTGCTGAGCTGGGACGAGGTGCGGACCCTCTTCCACGAGTTCGGCCACGCGCTGCACGGGCTCTTCTCCGACGTGCGCTACCCCTCGCAGTGGATGGAGGTGCCGCGCGACTTCGTCGAGTACCCCTCCCAGGTCAACGAGATGTGGCAGGAATGGCCCGAGGTCCTCGAGAACTACGCCCGCCACTACGAGACCGGCGAGCCGATGTCCGCCGAGCTGGTCGAGCGGGTGCGCGAGGCGCAGAACTTCGGTGAGGGCTTCCGCACGGTCGAGTACCTGGCCGCGGCCCTGCTGGACTGGGCCTGGCACAGCGCGACGCCCGGCGGCGAGGTCGACGCGGAGGCGTTCGAGACGGCGGCGCTCCAGGGCTACGGCCTGGCCCACCCGTCCATCCCGCCGCGCTACCGCACGGGCTACTTCGCGCACGTCTTCGCCGGGGGCTGGTACGCGGCGGGCTACTACGGCTACATCTGGTCCGAGGTCCTGGACGCGGACACGGTGGAGTGGTTCGGGCAGTCGGAGCGCTCCGTCCGCGAGAGCGGCGAGATCTTCCGCCGCGTCCTGCTCTCGCCCGGCGGCGGCGTGGACCCCATGGCCGCCTTCGCCTCCTTCCGCGGCCGCGCCCCGGAGCTCCAGCCGCTGCTGAAGCGGCGCGGACTGGAGGGCTAGAACCTACAGTGGGCTGCAACGTGTGCTGCCGCAGGTTGTCGTAGCACGTCAGGGGCGCGGGGCTGTGCGACAAGCCACCCACGTGGGGGTCGCTCGGCGAGCAGGGCCGTCCGCACACGGCGGTTGCTCGCGCAGTTCCCCGCGCCCCTTGAGATAGTGCAATCACAGCTCGGAGCAATTCCTCGCGCCGCTGGTGGGTCGGGTACCGTCTCCCGGAAGCCCATCCCTTTTGCCGAGTTTCGGAGGTACCCGACGTGCGGATCGGTGCGCTGCTCGCTCCCACCGCACCGCCGATGCGGCTGCTCGCGGGGGGCGAAGAGCTCGACCGTGTGGTGACCGGTGTGATGACCACGGACCTGCGGGATCCGAGTCGGTACCTGCACGGCGGGGAGCTCGTCCTCACCGGCATGTTGTGGCGGTACGAGCCGGAGGACTCCGAGCGCTTCGTGCGCCATCTGGCCTCCGGAGGTGCCGCCGGCCTCGCCGCCGGGGAGGCGGAGGTCGGGCCCGTGCCGCAGGACCTCGTCGACGCCTGCGACCGGCACCGCCTGCCGCTCTTCGCCGTCCCGGACGACGTCGCCTTCGGCTCCGTCGCCGAGTACGTCAACCGGCAGGTCTCCGCCGACCGCGCCGCGGACCTCTCCGCGCTCGTGGACCGCCACCGCATGCTGGTCTCCGCCGCCAGCGGCGCCGGACTGGACGCGGTCCTGCAGCTCCTGGGCGGGGACGTCGACCTGGAGAGCTGGGTGCTCACGCCGACCGGCCGACTCGTCGCCGGGCCCGTCGACGGGCTCGACGCCGTCGAGCGGGAGGCGCTGGTCCGGGCCCATCTGGAGGCCCAGCGCCGCCGCAGCACGCCCGCCAGCCGCACCCGCGTCGGCGACCGCCAGTTCTCGCTGCTGCCGGTGCCCGGCGGCACGCCGCTCGCGCAGTGGCTCCTTGCCGTCGAGGGCGACATCACCGACTGGACCGCCAAGCGCCGCCAGCTCGCCGAGAACCTGGCCCGGCTCGTCTCCGCCGAGCGGGTCCGCCGCGACGACGGCCGCACGCTGCGCGCGCGCCTTGCCGACGAGATGATCACGCTGCTGCAGCGCGACGCCGCCCCCGACGAGCTGCTGCGGGCCCTGGAGGCTGCGCACGCGATGAGCAACCGGCCGGAGCTGCCGCTGCCGCAGACGTTCGTCGTGGTCTCCGTCGCGGGGCAGGCCCTCGCCGAGGGGGAGGCCCGCGAGGCCGTCGCCGAGGCGCTCACCGGTTTGGACGACCGGGCGCTGGTCGGCGACGACGGCGACGCCGCCGTCGTGCTGCTGCCCCAGCCGCAGGGCGAGGCGACCGCCTCCGAGGTGCTCGCCGAGCTGCTCGCGCCGCTGGAGGCGGGCCTCGGCCCGGAGGGCCGGCTGACCGTCGGCGTCAGCGCGCCCGCCGACGGCGTCGGCGGCCTGCGCGGCGCGCTGGAGGAGGCCCGGCACGCCCGCCGGATCGCCGCCGCCCGCCTCGGCCGGCTCTGCGTCGCCGGACCGGAGGAGCTGGCCTCGCACGTGCTGCTGCTGGCCGCCGTACCCGACGAGGTGCGCCGCGCCTTCCGCTCCCGCCTGCTGGACCGCGTCATCGGCTACGACCTGGAGCACCAGGCGGACCTGGTCCGCACCCTGGAGGCGTTCCTGCGCTACGACGGCTCCTGGACCCGCTGCGCGGCGGCGCTGCACGTGCACGTCAACACGCTGCGCTACCGGATCGGCCGGATCGAGGAGCTGACCGGGCGTGACCTGTCCCGCCTGGAGGACCGGGTGGACTTCTTCCTCGCCCTCGAACTGAGCTGATATCGGGCTGATCCCGAGCTGATCCCGAATCGCGCGGGGCACCCTCCAGACGGCAGGATGGGACCACCCACCAGCGCGCACACGGATCGGATCGGACCCCGAGTTGAGCAGCGACTACGCC
The DNA here is from genome assembly GCF_041261265.1 of Streptacidiphilus sp. MAP12-33. Taxonomy (NCBI): domain Bacteria; kingdom Bacillati; phylum Actinomycetota; class Actinomycetes; order Kitasatosporales; family Streptomycetaceae; genus Streptacidiphilus; species Streptacidiphilus sp. MAP12-33. The sequence goes on along the minus strand of NZ_JBGCCA010000015.1, from coordinate 120,149 downwards.
GAGTACGTCCGCAGGACGGCCCTGCGCCTGCCGACCGTCGGCATCGACATCGGCGGCACGAAGATCGCCGCCGGGGTTGTCGACGGCGAGGGCCGGATCCTGGAGCAGCTGCGCACCGAGACCCCGCACAAGAGCAAGAGCCCCAAGGTCGTCGAGGACGTCATCACCGAGCTGGTGCTCGACCTCGCCGACCGCCACGACGTCCACGCGGTCGGCATCGGCGCCGCCGGCTTCGTCGACGCCCAGCGGGCACGGGTGCTCTTCGCACCGCACCTGAGCTGGCGCAACGAGCCGCTCCAGGCGGCGCTGACGGACCGGCTGAAGCTGCCGGTCATCGTCGAGAACGACGCCAACGCCGCCGCCTGGGCGGAGTGGCGCTTCGGCGCGGGCGCGGGGGAGGAGCACCTGGTGATGGTGAACCTCGGCACCGGCATCGGCGGCGCGATCGTGCGCGGCGGGCGTCTGGAGCGCGGCCGCTACGGCATGGCGGGCGAGTTCGGCCACATGACGGTCGTCCCCGGGGGCCACCGCTGCCCCTGCGGCAACCGGGGCTGCTGGGAGCAGTACTCCTCCGGCAACGCGCTGGTCCGCGAGGCGCGCGAGCTGGCGGCGGCGGAGTCGCCGGTGGCCCAGCCGCTGCTGGACCGCGTGGAGGGCGACGTCGCGGCGATCACCGGCCCGTTGGTCACCGAGGCCGCCCAGGACGGCGACCCGTGCGCGGTCGAGCTCCTGCAGGAGATCGGCCAGTGGCTGGGCCTCGGCCTCGCCAACCTCGCGGCCGCGCTCGACCCGGGCCGCTTCGTCATCGGCGGCGGCGTCTCCGCGGCGGGCGAGCTGCTGCTCGGCCCGGCCCGTGAGGCCTACCGCCGCAACCTCACCGGCCGCGGCTTCCGCCCGCAGGCGGACATCTTCGAGGCCCGCCTCGGCAACACCGCCGGCCTCATCGGCGCCGCCGACCTCGCCCGCGGCCGCGCCCGCCGCTTCCGCACGGTCAAACGCGCCCGCGTGGAGCGCGCGGCGACCCGCACGGGCGTCGGCCGCCGCCGCACCCAGTGGTGGACCCCGCTGGAGCGCTGAGCGCCGTAAAGCCGGCGACGTCGGCCGGCCGCCCCTGGACAAGGGCGGCCATGGTCGAGGTCGAGGTCGTCGTCGCCCACCCCGGGCGCGCGACCGCTTCGACCCGTCGTCACCGGGTTGCGGGTACGACGTGCTGAGGGCCCGGATGCCCTAGGAGAGGGTCAACTGCATCAGGGCGGTGTCGATCCACCGGCCGTGCTTGAAGCCCACGGCCCTGAGCGTGCCGACGGGCTCGAAGCCGAGGCGGCGGTGGAGGGCCACCGAGGCATCCCCACCGTCGGCGATGACCGCCACCAACTGCCGCAGCTCGGTCTTCCGGCACGCCGTCACCAGGGCGTCGAGGAGTGCGCTTCCGAGGCCCAGCCCCGTGCGGCCCGGTGCGAGGTAGATCGAGTCCTCGCCCGTGTGGCGGTACGCCGCCTTGGGACGGTACTGGCTCACGTACGCGTAACCGGCGATCTCGCCGTCGATCTCGGCCACCAGGAAAGTCGACAAGGTCTCCGCCTTCGCCGCCCAGTCCGCCACGCTCGGCGGGTTCTCGTCGAAGGTGATCACGGTTTCCCGTACGTAGTGGGCGTAGATCGCGGCGACGGCCGCGAGATCGGTGGATTCGGCGGGACGGATCACCGGGTCGGATTCCTCTCCTGCGGATGAAGGTTTTTGCCGTCGGGAAATGCTGACGAAACGTCAGGGCAACACGGCGAGCCCACCGTCCGGAGAAACGATTCCCACGACGGGAGGCACGATCGCGTGATTCCCTACCCTAGTTGGCTCAACGCGGGCGACAACACGTGGCAGCTGGTGGCGGCCACGCTCGTGGGCCTGATGAGCATCCCCGGCATCGCCGTGCTCTACGCCGGACTTGTTCAGCGCAAATGGGCCGTCAACACCATGCTGATGGCCTTCAGCGCCTTCTCCATCGTCCTGGTGGCGTGGGTGCTCTACGAGTTCAAGATGAGCTTCGGCTCACCACTCCACCTGGGTCCCGGGATTCTGAACTCGGCGGTAGGAAAGCCCGGCACGATCACGAGTGCGGGCTCCGAGATCGGAAAGGCGGGAATCCCGCTCGTCAGCGGGACCGGTGCCATGCCGGACTTCAGATTTCCGCAGTCCACGCTCGCCTACTTCCAGTTCGCCTTCGCGGCGATCACGCCGCTGCTGTTCCTCGGCAGCGTGATCGGGCGGATGAACTTCAAGGCCTGGCTGCTGTTCGTGCCGCTCTGGTCCGGCATCGTCTACTCCGTCAACGCCTTCCTGTTGTGGGGCGGCGGCTGGTGGGCGCAGGCCGGGGCGCTGGACTACTCCGGCGGGTACGTGATCCACCTCGCCGCCGGGACCTCCGGCTTCGTCGCGGCGGCGGTGATCGGGCCCCGGCTGGCCCGGGACCGGGCCAAGGCCGTGCCGAACAACCTGCCGATGGTGGCGATCGGCGCGGGCATCCTCTGGCTCGGCTGGAACGGGTTCAACGGCGGCGACATGTACTTCGGCGGCCAGAACGCGGCCGCCGCCGTGCTCAACACCAACCTGGCCACCGCGGTGGCCCTGCTGACCTGGCTACTGCTGGACATGTTCGCCGGTCCGCAGCGCAAGCCGACGTTCCTCGGCGCGATCAACGGCATGATCGTCGGCCTGGTCGCGATCACCCCGGCGGCGGGATTCGTGACCGGCGTCGGCGCGATCCTGGTGGGTCTGATCGCCTCGGTGATCGTCTGGCTCTCCTGGAACAAGCTGGGGAAGCTGAGGTTCATGCAGAAGGTGGACGACGCGCTCGGCGTGGTCCACACCCACGGCGTCGCCGGACTCGTCGGCGGCCTGCTGGTGGGCCTGTTCGCGGACCCGGCGATGGCGGTCTACTACAACAAGGACGGCAGCGTCTTCTCTGTCGCGGGGCTGTTCCACGGCCACGCCAAGCAGCTGCTGCTGCAGCTCGGCGCGGCCGGGACGATCATCGTCTGGGACGCGCTGATGACCTTCGTGATCCTCAGGGCCATCGGCCTGTTCGTGAAGCTCCGCGCCCCGGACGAGGTGCTGGAGATCGGCGACCTCGCGGTGCACGACGAGGAGGCGTACCCCAGCGAGGAGGGTCTGGCCGTGGTCGGCGCGTCGGAGGCGAAGGCGGCGGTGGTCGCCGAGCCGACGACCCGGCCGGTGGCCGAACCCGCCGCCGAGCCGTGAAGCTGATCACCGCCGTGCTGCCCGCCTCGGGCTTCGAACGGGTCCACGAGGCGCTGCGCACCCTCGGCATCCCGGGCGTCACCGTCACCACGGTGTTCGCCCGGGGTGTCGGGCGGGTCCACGACGAGGTCTACCGGGGAACGCGGCGCCGGGTGGAGTTACAGCCCGCGATCCGCCTCGACCTGCTCGCCGCGGACGCGGACGCGGCGGACGTCGTTCACGTGATCGCCGTCGCGGGCGTGCTCGGGACGGTCTGGGTCACGCCCGTGGAGCGGGCGGTGCGGATCCGTACCCGGGAGTGGGGCGAGGCGGCGCTGTGAGTCGGCCCGGACGCCCAACTGGCTCTTGAGTACTACGGGGTGACACTCCGTGGAGCCCGGGGAGGAGCCAGGGTCGGCCTCCGCCCGGACGACGACGGCCGGGGCGCAGCGGCTGCCTAGCCTTCTCGGCATGACCTCCAGGATCCGTACCGCGGCCGCGACCGCCGTCCTCGCCCTCGCTCTGCCGGTCGTCGCCGTGGGAGCCGCCCAGGCCGTCCCCTCGCCCGCGACCGTCGCCGCGCCGTCCGCCCAGCGGGCCGCACTCCAGCTCACCCTGCCCCGGCCCACCGGCCCGTACGCGGTCGGCGAGGACGTGCTCCACCTTGTGGACGTGCACCGCCAGGACCCCTGGGTGCCGAGCGCCGGGCCCCGCCAGCTCATGGTGTCCATGTTCTACCCGGCCCGGCGTGGCACCGGCCGGCCCGCGCCCTACATGGACGCGACCGAGGCGCAGTTGCTGCTGGACCAGCGCGCGCCCGGCTCCGGCCTGCCCGCGCAGCTCCTCGCCGACACCCGTACCTACGCCTTCACCGACGCCCGCCCGGACCAAGGCCGCTACCCGCTCGTCGTGCTCTCGCCGGGCTTCGGTCTGCCCCGGCAGACCCTCACCGCCCTCGCGGTGGGCTTGACCAGCCACGGCTACGTCGTCGCGCTGGTCGACCACACCTACGAGGACTCCGGGACGACCTTCCCCGACGGCCGGACCCTCACCTGCGCCGTGTGCGACGGACCCCTCGACGCGGTGACCGCGGCCGACAGCCGGGCCAAGGACGTCTCCTTCGTCCTCGACCAGCTCACCGGCCCTCGGCCCGCCTGGCGTCACGCGGGTCTCATCGACGCGCGGCGGATCGGCATGGCCGGTCACTCCCTCGGGGGCATGGCCGCCATCCCGGTGATGGCCACCGACCGGCGGGTGCGGGCCGGGGTGGACCTGGACGGCGCGATCGTCGCCGGGTTGCCGACCGGTGATCTCCACCACCGGCCGTTCCTGTTGCTGGGCAACCCGCTCGACCACTCCGTGGGCGGCGGCGAAGGCAGCTGGTCCGACGCCTGGCCGCAGCTGGACGGCTGGAAGCGGTGGCTGACCGTGACCGGCGCGACCCACCTCAACTTCACCGACCTGCCGCTCCTGGGGGACGAGGTCGGCTACCCGACCCCAGGGGCGCAGATCTCCGGGGCACGGTCGACGGCCGTCACCCTGGCGTATGTGGCCGCCTTCTTCGACCTCCAGCTGAAGGGCGTACCGCAGCCGCTGTTCGACGGACCCTCCGCGGCCTACCCGGAGGTCGTCTTCCAGAAGAAGTGAACCCCGGGGCGGCCGGGACTAGGCTCGTGATCATGAAGCTGACCAAGTTCGGCCATGCCTGTGTCCGCCTGGAGCGCGACGGCGCGGTCCTCGTCATCGACCCGGGGACGTTCAGCGACCCGGTGGCGATGGACGGGGCCGACGCCGTCCTGATCACCCACGAGCACCAGGACCACTTCGACGAGGCCGCGCTCCGCGGCGCGCTGGAGGCCAATCCGGGGCTGCGCGTGTGGACCGTCGGAGCCGTCGCCACACAACTGGACGGGGTCGGCGGCGGCCGGGTCACCGTCGTGGGGCACGGGGACGCCTTCACCGCCGGCGGATTCGAGGTGCAGGCGCACGGGGAGTGGCACGCGGTCGTGCACCCGCAGTGGGAGCGCGTCCCCAACACCGGGTTCCTGGTCGAGGGCGTCTTCCATCCCGGTGACGCGCTGACCGTCCCGGAGCAACCGGTCGGCACGCTGCTGCTGCCGGTGCACGCGCCCTGGTCCAAGCTCGGCGAGGTGGTCGACTACACCAACGCCGTCGGCGCCCGGCGGGCCTTCGCCGTGCACGACGGCGGGCTCAGCGCGATCGGGCTGGGCACGGCCGCCTACGCGCTGGAAGAGATCGCCCCCGGCACGGCGTACGAGCGCCTGGAGCCGGGGGCTTCGGTGGAACTGTGAGCGCGGGCCGTCAGCCGGCCGTCAGCAGGGGGCGGAGCATCCCGCTCTGCAGCCGCACCACCAGCGGCGGGGCGAACCGGCGGGCGGCCAGCGTCACCGGCACGGCGACCGCGACACCGACGACGAGGCCGACGACCACGTCGTGGGGGTAGTGCGCGCCGACCCAGACCCGGGCGAAGGCCATGAACAGGGCCAGCACCGAGGCGACGATCCCGAGCCTGCGGTCCAGCACCCACAGCGCCGCGGCCGAGGCAGCCGCGATGGTGGCGTGGTTGCTGGGGAAGGACCAGTCACCGACGCCAGGACACGGCTGGAGGGTGACCGTGTGGGCGATCGCCTGGCACGGTCGGACCTCGGTGAAGACGCTCTTGAGCAGGTCGTTCACCACGTAGGCGAGGACGACGGCGACCGGCACCGCCAGCGCCGTCGCCATCGCCGCGGCGCTGCGCGCCTGCCGGGCCTGCCACCAGCCCGCGACCATCAGCAGGGCGAAGAAGGCCAGGCCCATGGTGGCGTAGAAGGAGACCACGTCGTCCAGCCAGTGCGGCGCGCTCTGCGCCTGCCGGGTGAACCAGGTGTACAGGCCGCCGTCGACGGAGGCCCCGTTCAGTGCGAGGGTGTTCACGGTGCTCAAGGGTGTGGTCACTCCGCGGAGGCGCTCTTGCGGGAGCGCAGCAGTTCGAGGCCGATCGGGATCACGGAGACGACGACGATCAGGCCGATGATCGGCAGCAGGTACTTGTCGATGCTCGGGATGCTGGAGCCGAGGGCGTAGCCCGCCAGCGTGACGCCGACGGACCAGAGCAGGCCGCCGACGACCTGCCACAGCGTGAACGTCTTCACCGGCACGTTCAGTGCGCCCGCCATCGGGTTGAGGACGGTGCGCACGACCGGGATGAACCGGGCCAGGACGATGGCCTTGGCGTAGCCGTACTTCGCCAGGATCTCCTCGGCGCGCTCCGCGCCCCGCAGCAGGTGCTTGTTCTTGGAGCGGGCGAGCAGCGCCTTGCCGCCCTTCTGCCCGATCAGGTAGCCGACCTGGGCGCCGAGCAGCGCGCCGACGACGGCGCAGACCAGCACCGCGCCGAGGTTCAGGTGCACGCCGTTCTTGCTGGTGGTGCAGAGCAGGCCGGCGGTGAACAGCAGCGAGTCGCCGGGCAGGAAGAAACCGACGAGCAGGCCGGTCTCGGCGAAGAGCACGACCATGATGCCGATCGCGCCGAAGGCGGCGAGCAGCGAGTTCGCATCGAGGATGTTCACCGCGAGCTGGTGCATGCCCGTGGGGTCCGGGGCCATGGGATTCGATCCTCCTGCGATAGTGGCAACGGGGTCACGTCGAATCGTTTATCGTCTACATACGTGTAGTCGTTCCGGCCACTGTAGTGGATGGGACTGTGGAATCGCGAAGACGACGAAAGGTGGTTCCGAGGTGGCGACGGAGGGGCAGCGGCGGCATCCGGGCGAGCTGGAGTCGGGTGTGCTCTCCGTCCTGTGGGCCGCGTCGGGCCCGATGACGCCGGCCGAGATCCAGCGCGCGCTGGGTGGCGGCCTGGCCCGGACCACCGTCAACACCATCCTCTCGCGGCTGCACGAGAAGGGGGTCGTCCAACGGTCCCGCAGCGGGCGCGCCTTCGCCTACGCCCCGGCCCGCGAGGCCGCCGACGCACCCGGGCTCGCGGCGCGCCGGATGCGCAGCGAGCTGGAGAAGGAGCAGGACCGCGAGGCCGTGCTGGCCCGTTTCGTCTCCGGGCTCAGCGACGAGGACGAGGAACACCTGCGCCGCCTGCTGGGCGGCTGACGCGGGCGCTGCGGTCGGCGTGTCGGAGGCGTCCGGGTGTCCGAGGCGTCTGCGTGTCGGAGGCGTCTGGCAGGATGCCTCGCCGTGGCCGAGCGACATGATCATCACAGCAGCACCGCCGAGCGGCGGACCGAGTCGAGCGCCGAGTCGAGCGCCGAGCTGAGCCCCGAGGCCGACCGGCCGCTCCGTCGGAGCCGGGACTACCTGCTGCTGTGGTGGGGGCAGAGCTCGAGCAGCGTCGGTGACGCGGTCAGCTCGGTGGCCCTGCCGCTGCTGGCGATCGAGACGCTGCACGTCACCGCCTGGCAGAACGGTGCCCTGCGGGCCGCCGAGCAGGTGGCCGGGTTGTTCGTGCTGCCGCTCGGCGTCCTGGTCGACCGGCTGCGCCGACGGCGGCTGATGATCGGCACGGACCTGGCGCGCCTGCTGCTGACGTGCCTGGTCGCCGTCGGCGCGCTCGCCGGGCAGCTCTCCTACCCAGTTCTGCTGGCCGCGGCGCTGGCGATGGGACTGTTCGACTCCGTCTTCTCGATCGCGTTCCAGAGCCACCTTCCGGACCTGCTGGAGGAGCGTCACCGCGTGTCCGGGACGGCCCAGCTGGGGACGGGCAGGTTCGGGGCGCTGACGGTGGGCTTCGCGATCGGCGGCGTCCTGGTGGCGGCGGTCGGCGCGGGCCGGGCCCTGCTCGTCGACGCGGCCTCGTTCCTGGTCAGCGCGGCCACGCTCGGGGCGGTCAGGCGCCCCAACCCCCGGTACCCCGCCGCGGCGGACGAAACGGGTGGACACCTGGGCCGGCGGGACCTGGCCTTCGGGGTCCGGCAGTTGTGGGAGAACCGGAGCCTCCGCGTCCTCGCGCTGACGGGGACGGGGATCTCCTTCGCGCTGTCGCTGTCCGTCGCCGTTGAGATGCTGTTCCTCGTGCAGGACCTGCACGCCTCCGCCTTCGCCGTCGGCATCGTCTACGGCCTTCCCGTGGCGGCCGGTGTGCCGGGGAGCTGGCTCTCGGTCCGGCTCATCCGCCGCTTCGGCCCCGCCCGCGTCATGGCCGGCACGCTGCCGGCCTACGGCCCGGCCCTCGCGGCGCCCGCCTTCGCGCCGCCCGGCCCCCTCGGGCCGGTGGTGGTCGGTGCCGCGTGGGCCCTGCTCATCCTGGTCGCCAGCGCCTACAACGCCGCCAACAGCGTGCTGCGCCAGGAACTCACGCCGGCGGCGGTCCGTGGACGGGTGAACGCGGTGATCCGGTCGATGGGAGCGAGCGCCAGGCTCGTCGCCCTGTTGGCGGGCGGTGCGCTGGGCGCGGTGCTGGGCCTTCGGGGCGCGCTTCTGTGCGCGGCGGCGGTGGTGCTCGCCCCGACGCTGCTGCTGGTCGGCGCACGCGACTTCCGTGCGGCCGCACCTGGTGGCTCCCTGGCCGGGTAGCGCCTCGCCTGCGGGTCGGGAACAGGCCGTCGAGCGTACGTGCGGTAGAACCCTGTCGTATGACCTTCAGTACGCGCACCTTCCGCCTCACGACCGGGCACCGTGAGACCACCGTCGATCTGACCGACCGCTGCCAGGCGTTCCTCGACGAGGTGGCCGCGGGCGGTGGCGGCCTGCTGAACGTCTTCGTCCCGCATGCCACGGCGGGCGTCGCGGTGATCGAGACCGGGGCCGGCAGCGACGACGACCTGCTGGCCGCGCTGCGCGAGCTGCTTCCGGCGGACGACCGCTGGCGCCACCGGCACGGCACGCCCGGGCACGGCCGCGACCACGTCCTGCCGGGGCTGGTCGCCCCGCACGCCACGCTGCCGGTGGTCGACGGCCGCCTCGCACTCGGCACCTGGCAGTCCGTGGTGCTGGTCGACACCAACCTCGACAACCCCACCAGGACCGTGCGTCTCTCCTTCCTCGGCTGACCCGTCTGACGCACATTCACCCGACGGTCTGTCAAAGAACCCGGCGGATTCGGCCGTTCGTGTCACAACTGTGGCATGGACACTTCCCGCAGTGGTTACCGACTGGTACACAAGTGCGTGACGCGCGTTCACCTGTGCCCCACCCCACAGTCGAGCACCACCACCACAAGTGGAGGTTCCATGCGCATGCCCGCGCCCAGACGACTTCTGGCGAGCACCCTCGCCGCAGGCGCCCTGCTCACGGGCGGCCTTGCCCTGGCCCCGAGCGCCCAGGCCACGACCGGCGGTTACGTCGCCCTCGGCGACTCCTACTCCTCCGGCGTCGGCAGCGGGAGCTACATCTCCTCCAGCGGCTCCTGCGAGCAGAGCACCCTGGCCTACCCCTACCTGTGGCAGAAGGCCCACGCGCCGTCCAGCTTCACCTTCGCCGCCTGCTCCGGGGCGACCACCTCGGACGTGCTCAACAGCCAGCTCGGCGGGCTCAACAGCGGCACCACCGAGGTCAGCATCTCCATCGGCGGCAACGACGCCGGCTTCTCCTCCACCATGGAGACCTGCGTCCTGGACGGCACCAGCTCCTGCCTGTCCGCCGTGAGCTCGGCGGAGAACTTCATCAACACCCAGCTCGCCGCCAAGCTGGACGCGGTCTACTCCGCGATCCGCTCCCACGCGCCCAACGCCCACGTGGTCGTGCTCGACTACCCGCACCTCTACGCGGTGCCGGGCGACTGCCTCTTCGGCATAAGCGACACCAGCCGCACCGCCATCAACGGCGCGGCGGACGACCTCGCCTCGGTCACCGCCACGGAGGTCGCCAAGTACGCCAACTTCTCCTTCGGCGACGTCCGCTCGGCCTTCTCCGGCCACGAGATCTGCACCGACAGCGAGTGGCTGCACAGCACGACCTGGCCGATAGACGAGTCGTACCACCCGACCGCCAACGGCCAGTCCGGCGGATATCTCCCCGTGTTCAGCGCGCACGCCTGATACTGGGCGGCATGACCGACGATCATCCTCTGGTCCACCATGTCGAGTTGTGGGTGGACGACCTGGCCCTCGCCGAGCAGCAGTGGGGGCCGGTGCTGACCGCCCTGGGCTGCGCGCCGTTCCAGAAGTGGGAGAACGGCCGCAGCTGGCGCAAGGGCGGCAGCTACGTGGTGATCGAGCAGTCGCCCGCGCTGCGTCCGGGAGGACACGACCGGATGCGCGCGGGCGTCAACCACCTGGCCCTGCGGGCTCCCGCGCTGGCCCACAGCCCCTCGCTGCGGTCCGTGGCCCTCTCCGTCGGCTGGCAGGAGCGGACGGACACCGGGCAGGCGCTGCACCTGGTCGACGGCCAGGGATTCGAGCTGGAGCTCGTCTACGACGAGGGCGCAGCCGCCTGAGAGGCCGCCGCGTCGAGGTAGAGAGCCTCGATGTCGGCGGCGCAGGCGCGGGTGATGGCCCGGCGCCGTAGCTTGAGCGAGGGCGTCAGCAGGCCCGACTCCTCGGTGAAGTCGATCGGCAGCACGCGGAAGGCCCGCACCGACTCGGCGCGGGAGACCGCGGTGTTGGCCGCCAGTACCGCCCGCTGCAGCTCGGCGTGGATGTCGGGATCGGCGGCCGCCTCCAGCGGCGTCAGCGGCGCGCGCCCGCGCACCCGCAGCCAGTGCTCGAGCGCTTCCACGTCGAGTGTGATCAGCGCGGCGACGAACGGGCGGTCGTCGCCGACCAGCGCGCAGTGGGCGACCAGCGGATGGATCCGGACGCGGTCCTCCAGGGCCACCGGTGCCACGCTCTTGCCGCCGCTGGTGACGATGATCTCCTTCTTGCGCCCGGTGATGTGCAGGTAGCCGTTGCGGTCCAGGTGACCGAGGTCGCCGGTGGCCAGCCAGCCTCCCCGCAGGGTCCGGCCGGTGGAGTCGGGGTCGTGCAGGTAGCCGCGGAAGACCTGGCCGCCGGAGACCCAGACCTCGCCGTCCTCGGCGATCAGCACGCTGGTGCCCGGGATCGGCTGCCCGACGGTGCCGAAGCGCGGCCGGTCGGGCGGGTTGGCGGTGGCGGCCGCGGTGGTCTCGGTCAGGCCGTAGCCCTCCAGCACGGTGACGCCCGCGCCCCGGAAGAACAGGGCCTGCTCGCGGCTCATCGCGGAGCCGCCCGACATCGCGTAGCGCAGGCGTCCGCCGAGGACCGCGCGCACCTTGCCGTAGACGAGCGACTCGTACAGCTGGTGCTGCATCCGCAGCGCGGCGGAGGGCCCGGGGCCCTCGTCGAAGGCCTGCCGTTCCAGCGCCTCCGCGTAGCGTACGGCCACCTGGTAGGCCTTCTCGAAGGCGCCCGCCCGCCCGGACTCCTCGGCGCGCTGCCGGGCCCGGCGCAGCATCTTCTCGAACACGTACGGCACCGCGAGCAGGAACGTCGGCCGGAACGAGCCGAGTGCGGGCAGCAGTTCGCGGGGCGCGGTGCTCGGCTCGTGCCCGAGCCTGATGCCGGCCCGCACGGCGGCCACCTGGATCATCCGCCCGAAGACGTGGGCCAACGGCAGGAAGAGCAGCGTCGCCGGGGCCTCGCCGCCGCGGCCGGCGAAGACCTCCTGGTAGCGGGCGAGCAGGTTCTCGGTCTCGGCCAGGAAGTTGCCGTGGGTCAGCACGCAGCCCTTGGGGCGGCCGGTGGTGCCGGAGGTGTAGATGACCGTGGCGACGGTCTCCGCGACCACGGCCTGCCGGTGCTGGTTCACGGCCTCGTCCGGCACACCCTGCCCCGCGAGGGCGAGCTGCTCCAGCGCTCCCGCGTCCAGCTGCCAGATGTGCCGCAGCCCGGTCAGGCCGTCGCAGACGGAGCCGACGGTCATCGCGTGGTCCTCGTGCTCCACGACGCAGGCGACGGCGCCGGTGTCGGAGAGGATCCAGCGCAGCTGCTCGGCGGAGGAGGTGGGGTAGACCGGCACGGGCTGCGCGCCCAGCGACCACAGGGCGTAGTCCAGGACCGTCCACTCGTAGCGGGTCCGCGACATCAGCGCGACCCGGTCCCCGAACCGGACCCCGGACGCGAGCAGGCCCTTGGCGACGGACAGCACCTGGTCCCGGAACGCGGCGGCGCTCACCTCCGCCCATCCGGCGTCGTCCCGCCGCGCCAGCACGGTCTTGTCCGGCTCCGCCTCGGCGGTCCGGTAGACCGACTCGGCCAGACCCTCGGCCTTGGGGCATCTCGCCAGCGCCGGAACACTGAACTCGCGCACTGGGCTCCCCCCATCACGACACCCCGATGGACGGGCGCCTTACGGAGCCGTAAGTTACCCCGCGGAAACATGGGGTGACCAGAGGGCGTCCGCCGGCTTCACGGGACTTCCACGGCACGCGACCAGGGTCTGTTCACGGTCTGCCCGAGATCACCAATGCCCCACAATCGTCGTGACCTCGGCCTCCGCGCCGGCCGCCGTCCTCGGACCCAAGGGGAGTGATCGCCGTGGCGACCGAGCCCTGGCACGCGTTCGTGTACGACCGCGAAGGGCTGACGCGCCACTACACCCACGTCCCGCCGCTGGAGCGGGTGACCCTGCGGTCCGTCCACCTGAGCCCGTGGGGCCCGACCCTGACCCTCCGGTTCGACCTGCCCCGCTTCGCCGACGTGGTGCCGCCGGAGTGGGCGGAGGCGGGGTGCGACCGCCTCGAGTGCCAGGTGGAGTTCCTGGCGGTGCGCGACCTGCGGCTGCGGGGCATGCCCACCGGGCGGCTCGCCGACGTGGAGCTCGCCGCCCGCGAGCGACCGTGGCTGGACGTCTCGCTGCGGGGTGAGGGCATCGAGCTCGACCTCACCTGCGCCGACACGCTGAGGGTCGGTCACCTGAACGCCTACCGCTCGGCGGACGGCGATCCGAACCGGGCCCGGCGCTGGTTCGTCGGGCCGGTCGACCGGCGTCTGTACACGACCTTGCCGCCCACGACCGGGAAGTCCTTCTATGAGCGCCTCTGAGGCTTCCTCCGGTTGGCCGGATCCCCTGCCGGACTTCTTTCTCTACTCCCTCCAGTTCGACGAGCGGGACACCTCCGCCACCGTGGTCTTCCAGACCCCGTACCGGCCGGAGCGGGCCCCTGAGTCCCAGTACGCGGTGGAGTTCGCACTGATCCTGACGGGTGTCCACGACCTGGCGGTCGACGGCTGGGCCGACGGTCCCGCCGGGTCGGCGTCGTTCGTGGCGGGCACGGCCACGGTGGTGGGTCCTGGCTGGTCGGTGGCCTTCCGCTACGACAGTGCGGCGGTCGTCGGGGTCCGCACCTTCCAGGTCGGCCCGCCCTGACCCGTGCCGGATTGTGGATCACTTGTGTTCACAGTGGATCTCCCTTGTGTCCACTTTGTGGTGTGTTGATGTCCTCGGCGGTCGGAAAAAGTGAGCCACCTGGGGCGGTCCACGGTCGAACTGACGCACGTGCAAGTAGTAGAGTCGCCGCGATTCTGCCGGGCCCCGAGAGGAACCCATGCGACTCCGCCGCAGATCCATCCGCGCGAAGATCACCGCGCTGCTCCTGGTGCCGCTCACCGCGTTGACGGGCCTGTGGGCCTACACGTCCGCGGTCTCGGCCACCCAGGTCTGGGGCCTGTTGAAGGTCGTCGACGACTACCGCTGGTACGGGAACCCCGCCGACGCCCTCTCCCGTGCCCTCCAGGACGAGCGCCGCGCGGCCGTCGCGTTCGCGGCGACGAAGTACCGCGGTCCGGCCGTGCCGCCCGCGATGCTCGCGCCGTTGCGCCAGGCCGAGGATCGGACCGACCAGGCCGCGCAGCTGTTCTCGCAGCACGTGAACGACGCCGGTCACCGCGGGGACCTGACCCGGCAGCAGGCGGACGCGCTGCGCCAGATCCAGGACCAGGTCGCCGCGCTGAAGGTCGAGCGCACCGCCGTCGAGCAGCACTACCTCGACTGGTTCAGCGTCTACGTCTGGTACACCTCCGTCCAGGACCCCTTCTTCACCCTGCGCCTGGAGCTCAGCGACATCCCCGCCGGTGACCTCTCGCGCACCGCGCAGAACCTGGTCGAGATCGTTCGCGCCCGCGAGTACATCTCCCGTGAGGACGCCCTGGAGGAGGGCGCGCACCTGCAGACGCCGCTCAGCGACGAGCAGTTCCAGGAGCTGCTCTCCACCGCGGCGACCGAGCAGCTGCTGTTCCGTGTCCACGCCGACCAGCTGCCCGAGCCGCTGTACACGATGTACCAGCAGTTCGAGAGCAGCTCGGACTACTCCGAGCTCAACTCGCTGGAGACCTACTCCGGCGAGCTCGGCGCCGCCCAGCACGAGACGCGACTCAACTACCCCCAGTGGCGCGAGACCACCGACCGGGTCCTGACCACCCTCAGTGACCTGGACCAGCAGGCCGCCACCGTCGCCGGTGAGCAGGGCCGCAGCTACGCCATGGGCGTGATCTGGCGCGACGGCATCGCGGGCCTGATCGGTCTGCTGGCCGTCATCGCCACCGTCTTCATCTCGCTGCGCATCGGCCGCCGCCTGGTCCGCGAGCTCGTCGGCCTGCGCGACGGCGCCTTCGAACTCGCGGGCGTCCGGCTGCCCTCGGTGATGCGCCGGCTGCGCGACGGCGAGAAGGTCGACGTCGCCGTCGAGGCCCCACCGTTGACGGCCCCCGACCAGCCCGGGCGGGGCGCCACCGCCCCCGACGAGCTGGCGCAGCTCGGCCGCGCGTTCAACGCCGTGCAGCGCGCCGCGATCGAGGCCGCGGTCGAGCAGGCGGAACTGCGCCGCGGCGTCGCCGCCGTCTTCGTCAACCTGGCCCGCCGCAGCCAGGCGCTGCTCCACCGCCAGCTCTCCCTGCTCGACGAGATGGAGCGGCGCGCGGAGGACCCGGAGGAGCTGGAGGACCTGTTCCGGCTCGACCACCTGACCACCCGTATGCGCCGCCACGCCGAGGGCCTGATCATCCTCTCCGGCGCCGCGCCGGGCCGCTCCTGGCGGCGACCGGTCCGCATCCTCGACGTGGTCCGCGCCGGTGTCGGCGAGATCGAGGACTACGCCCGGGTGCGCGTGCACCGCATGCCGCCCGTCGCGGTGGCCGGTGGAGCCGTCTCCGACCTGGTCCACCTGATCGCTGAACTCGTCGAGAACGCCACCGTCTTCTCGCCCCCGCACACCCAGGTGCGGATCGTGGGCGAGGAGGTCGCGCACGGCTTCGTGCTGGAGATCGACGACCGCGGTCTGGGCATGGGTGACGACGCGCTGGCCGCGGCCAACGACCGCCTGGCCACCGGGGGCGACTTCGACCTCGGAGACACCGACCGCCTCGGCCTGTTCGTGGTCAGCCGCCTGGCCGCCCGTCACCAGGTCCGCGTCTCGCTGCGGCGCTCCCCGTACGGCGGCACGACCGCCGTGGTGCTGCTGCCGCACGAGCTGCTGACCGCCGCGGTGCCGCGTCCCGGCGACGCGGAGGGCGCCGCCGCCGTCGGCGCGCTGGCGGCCGGATCCGGCGCGGGCGCCGCCTCCGGCGACGCGACGGGAACGGGCTCGGGCGAGTACGTGCTGCCGCCCTCGCTCACCCGCGGCCTGCGCGAGGCCCCGGCCGAGACCGGCCGGGCGAGCGGGGGCCGGCTCTCCTCGGCGCAGCGCGCCTACCCCGGCCGCCTCGGCGGCCCGCGCCCGCACACGCCCGACGAGCCCGCCGACACCGGCGGCCTGCCCCGCCGCCGCCCCAACCCGGCGCTCCAGGCGGTCCGCCAGGAGGTCCTCGCGGACGCGGTGCTGGCGCAGGAGGTACTGGCCGACGAGGTGCTCAGCGCCGAGATGCTCAGCGCCGAGATGCTGGGCGTCGAGATGCGGGGCGCCGAGGTGAGGGGCGTCGACGTGCGGGGCGGTGCTGCCCGCGCGGACAGCGAGGTGATCGACGCCGAGGTCCTGAGCGAGGAGGACCTCGCCGTCGAGCTGCTGCACGGCGCCGACCGGACGGGGGCGCCGGCCGTGCCGGCCGGGCCGCCCGCGTTGCCGCGACGCGTCCGGCAGGCCAACCTCGCGCCGCAGCTGCGCCGCGCCGAGGGCCTGCCGCCGCAGGGTCCGGCGACCGGTCCGGCGCCCGCCGACCGGACGCCCGAGCAGGCGCGCGCCACCTTCGGCGCCTTCCAGCGCGGCCTCGTGCGCGGCCGCTCGGCGGAGCGCCCCGCCCCGACCCCCGAAGACCAGCTCCCGCTGAACACAGAACCGACTGCGGAAGGATCCACCCGATGACAGCCACGACGAAGCCGTCCGGCGACCTCAACTGGCTTCTGGACGACATGGTCCGGCGGGTGCCCACCATCCGGCACGCCGTGGTGCTGTCCAGCGACGGCCTGGCCACCGGCGCGTCCGGCGAGCTGGCCCGGGAGGACACCGAGCACCTCGCCGCGGTGGCCTCCGGCTTCCACAGCCTCGCCAAGGGCGCCAGCCGCCACTTCCAGGTCGGGGAGGTCCGCCAGACCATGGTCGAACTCGACCAGGCCTTCCTCTTCGTCACCGCGGCCGGCGACGGCAGCTGCCTCGCGGTGCTCAGCGAGTCGGAGGCCGACGTCGGCCTGATCGCCTACGAGATGGCCCTGCTGGTCCGTCGCGTCGGCGAGCACCTCGGCACGGAGCCGCGGGGCTCGGCGGGGTGAGACCGATGCGGGGGGAGCAGGACGGCTTCGCCGACGACGACGGGGCGAGCTTCGACGGCTTCGCCGACGAGGAGGAGCTCGGCCAGCTGGTGCGCCCGTACACCCTCACCCGCGGGCGCACCCGCCACGCCGCCGCCGAGGCGTTCGACCTGGTCACCCAGATCAGTGCGGCGCCGCGCGACCCGGGCACGACGGACGAGGAGTCCCAGGACCCCGAACACGAGGCGATCCTGGACCTGGTCCGGGCCCGCCCGCTCTCGGTGGCGGAGATCGCCGCCGACCTCGACCTGCCGCTCGGCGTCGTCCGCATCCTGCTCGGCGACCTGCTCGACGCCGAACTCATCCACCTCACCCGCCCCGTCCCCGCCGCCCAACTCCCCGACGAGTCCATCCTCCGCGAGGTGATCAAGGCCCTCCGGGCCCTGTGACCCACCCGCGCCCCGGCCAGGGCCCGTCGGCGTGCCCGCGTGCGGGCCGCGCCGCAGCGCCCGCGATGGGGGCGGCACGGCCACGGGCGGCATCCACGCCGGAGGCGGGCGTTCCGTCAGGTGCGTCGGCGTGCCCGTGCGGGCTGCGGGAGTCGGTCGCCCGATCGTTTCTCCGTGCGGGTGTTCGTCAAGGTGGCGCCCGCTCTGACCCGGAGGGGTCATTCGGGGCGGGGCGCGCACGAGTGCCGGGCGAGGTGGGCAGCTTCGGCGCATGGAGCCACGGATCTGTCCGCCGCCACCGGTGCCCGTCGTCCCGCCCGTCGGGTCCGGGCGGGCGCACCTGCCGCCGCAGCCGCCGCCGTTTCCCGTCGCACCGCGCTGCGCGTCCACGCATCCGCACCCGCCCGCGCCACCGCCGCGGCCGCACCTGTACCTGCCGCCGCCCCCGCCGCGTCCCACGCCGACGCACACGCTGCCACCGCGTCCCGTCGTCCACCACGCCGTCGTCGCCGTGCCCAAGCCCCTGCCCACGCCCGAGGTCGCCGCAGCGCCCGCCGCGCCCGAGGCGGCGTTCGTCTACGTCGCCATCACCATCCCCGCACTCGTCGCCGCCGGGGCCGGCGCCTTTCACCAGTTCTTCGGAAGGGGACGCTGAATGGACCTCGGATTCCTGTTCGCCGCGCTCGTCGGACTCGCCCTCGCGGTGGTGGTGCTGGCGCTCTTCGGCCGCACGGCCCGCTCCCGGGAGGGGAACTTCTCCGGCAGCGCCCTCGCCTTCCTCGGCTCCGCGTCGCTCTCCTCCTTCGTGCTGATCGCCGCCTTCCTCATCGCCGGTTCCTGGGCCAACCTGAACACCGCCCGCGGGCACACCCTGGACGAGTCCCGCGCCCTCAACGCCGCCTACACGGACGCGGACGCCCACACCCGCCCGCTGCTGCACGCCTACGTCAGCTCCGTCATCCGCGACGAGTGGCCCGCCATGGCCAAGGGCCAGGCCAGCCCCACCTCCTGGCAGCGCCTCGACGCCGCCCGCGCCCAGGTCCTCGCCGAGCCGGTCTCCGGGCCGCGCGAGCAGGAGCTGAGCGATCTCACCGCCGTCTACACCACCCGGCAGATCCGCCTCGCGGACACCATGGCGACCATGCCCTGGCCGCTGTACCCGGCCCTGATCTGCACCGCGTTGCTGGTGCTGCTGTACGCGCCGATCGCGGGGCTGACCTTCCATCGCCGCGAGGCGGTGGCGCTGGGCTTCGTCGGGGCGGTGGTCGGCTTCGGGGTCTGGATGGTGCTGCACATGACGCACCCGTACACCGGCCCGGTCCATGTGACACCCGTGGCCTACACGCAGAGCCTGCAACGCTTCGCCCAACTGGCGTCGACCGTGCCCAAGTGAGACCCCACTTATGCGGTTGTCGCATCGCGGCCTATGATGCGCGCGTGATGCGTGGCGCGCAGGGCGACGGTTCGTTCGTCGCCGTGAAGATCCTGGTGGCCGGTGGGTTCGGCGCGGGCAAGACGACTCTGGTCGGAGCGGTGAGCGAGATCCGGCCGCTCCGGACCGAGGAACGGCTCAGCGAGGCGGGGCGACCCGTCGACGACACGCACGGCGTGGAGGGCAAGAACACCACCACCGTCGCGATGGACTTCGGCCGGATCGACATCCGTCCCGGCCTCGCCGTCTACCTCTTCGGCACACCGGGGCAGGACCGCTTCTGGTTCGTCTGGGACGAGCTGGCCCAGGGAGCGCTCGGCGCGATCGTGCTCGCGGACACGCGCCGGCTGGAGGACTGCTTCCCCTCCGTGGACTACTTCGAGCGGCGTGGCATCCCGTTCGTGGTCGCGGTGAACTGCTTCGAGGGCGCCGACCGCTATCCGGTCGCCCAGGTGCGCACCGCGCTGGACCTCGGTGCGCACGTGCCCGTCGTGCTGTGCGACGCGCGAACGCGGGACTCCGTCAAGGAGGTCCTGGTGGAGGTGGTCGAGCTGGCGCTGACCGAGCGCCAGTCGGTCTACAGCTGACCCGTCCGCGGCGCCGACGACGTCAGCGATGTCAACGCGGCAGTGCCAGCCGTTGGTTGGTCAGCGTCATCGGCCCGTCGGTGAGCACCCGCAGCCAGGTCGGGCCCGCAGGATTGGGTGCGAGCGGCGGACCGAGGCGCCGCAGGACGTAGACCGCCGTGCCGTGCGGCGGCAGCGCGTGCGGGCCGGAGACGACCCGCCAGTCGAAGTCGAGCCAGGCGTTGACCCCCGTCGCGAACGCGGGGACCAGCGGCGCGTCACCGGTGTTGCGGAGCGTCGCGGTGATCCGGTCCAGCGCGGCGCTGTGACGGACGTGGTGGCCGGTCGCCGTCACACGCAGCGGCGGGGGAGTCGCGACGGCGACGAGCAGCAGTGCGAGCGCCGGCGCGGCCAGCAGCGGCGGAAGGGCGAGCCGGACCGCCCGGCGGCGCAGGGGGCCAGTGCGCCAGGCCCAGGCGGTGGCGAAGAGGGCGCGCTCGTTGCAGGCCAGGGCGACCAGCCAGAGCGGCGTCAGCAGGACGAAGTACGTCTCGGTGGAGCGGGTCGACAGGAAGAAGGCCGGCCAGGGCAGCAGGGCCAGGGCCGGGCCGAGCCGCCCCGGCCACAGCACCAGGGCCACCAGGGTGGCGAGCAGGGCGGCGGCCGCCGCAGTCGAGTACAGGCCGAGCGAGCCGCTGCCGGAGGTCAGCCAGAGGCTGACGTCCACCGGACCGAGCCCTTGCGGGGAGGCGTGCTGGGTCAGCACGGTGAGGACGCCGGGCAGCCAGGCCCGGCCGTCGCGGACCAGCACCGGCAGGTCGAGCAGCAGGAAGGCCCCGGCCGTGAGCGCCGCGTAGCGGGCCGTCACGGCGAGGGCGGGCCGCCAGCGGCCGAACTCGCCGCGGCGCAGCAGCAGGACGCCGACGAGCAGGAACGCGCTGAGGAACCAGGCGAGCTGGTGCGCCGCGTCGGCGGCGCCCAGGCAGCACGCCGAGACGACGCCGCCACGGGCCAGGCGTCCCCCCGCCCCGATCCGGGTCCAGCCCGCCAGGACGACCACGAGAAAGGGCAGCGTGAGGAAGACCGGGTAGCCCTCGCGGGCGTAGGCGAACATCCAGCTGACGCCGAGGAGCAGCACGGTCGCTCCCGGGCGCAGCGCGGCGGGCAGCAGACGGAACATCAGCAGCGCGGTGACTGCGAGGGCGCCCAGGCACCACAGGCCGGTGACCGGCACCCAGGCGGCCGGGGGCAGCGGCCCGTGCGCGGTGAACGGCGCGGTCAGCAGGACACCGAGCGGCGGGTAGCCGAAGGTGTCCGCGGTCCTGCCGTCCATCAGCGGCGTCATGCCGACCTGGAACAGCTTGGCCGTGCCGGTGAAGTGCACGCCGTAGACGTGGCCGCCCGCGGCCAGGGAGCGCGCGGCCATGGTGACCAGCGCGCCCTCGTCGTCGTGGTACGGCGTGGCGCCGCTGCCGGTCGCGTACACCGTCTGGAGGGCGAGCCGGGCGAGGGCCGCCAGCAGCACGGCCACGTCGAGGCGGCGCAGTGCGCGCTCGCCGCGGGCGACGGCCACCAGCACGGCGAGCAGCAGCAACGCGCCGTACAGCAGCCCGAAGCCGGCGCTGAGGTAGGTGCGGGAGGCGGCCTCGTCGCGCAGCAGGGTCGGCAGCCCCTGGAAGAGCACGACCACGGCGAGCAGGGAGAGGACACGGTGAGCGAGGGTGGGCGAGACCGCTGCCGCCCACGTCGGCGTGAGGCGGTTCGCGGGGCGGTCCGCCGGACGGTCCGTCAGGGCAGGAGTCGACATGGCGAGCCCGACCGTAGTGGACCCCGCCCGGCCCGGCCGGTGATGACGGGCGCCTGACGCGAACGAGTGACGGCGGCGGCCCACGGCTTCGCCCGCGTGGCCGAACGCCGTGCGCCCGAACGTCGTTCGGGGCGGTTGTACGGGAATTCCGGCCCCGGTGGTCCAAACCTTCTGCGCGGGCCGCACAATGGTTCTTCACGGGAGCAACACAGTCCGGTGTCCGAGAGGACGGTGAGGGACGGGCATGGGTGACGCGGTGATCGGCGGGCCGGGGTTGGCTCCGCTGCGGCGTACGCGTTTCACCGTTCCGGCGTGGCGGCGCATTCTCGGCCTCGCCATCACGCTCGCGGTGTTCGCGGCGGTGGCCTTCGTCGGCCAGGCCTTCGGCTGGCTGACGGACGCCCAGGCCAACACCCGAGCCGAGCAGGCCGCGGACGGCCAGGCGCGGCTGGTGGTGATGGCGTTGCGTCAGCTCACACCCAACGGCGAGCCCGGCGAGTCGCGTTTCGCCGAGGTGGCCTCGGGCCTGAACGCGCTGCTGGTGCGCGACGAGCACCGGGGGACGGCGGAGGCGGTGCTGACGATCCAGGTCCACGGCAGCAGTACCGCCGGCGCGTTCGGCGGCCGACGGGTGGTGGAGGTGGTCCGCTGCTACGCGGTCGACTGGCAGCCGCCGGACGTCGCCGACCCGCAGCCGGCTCCCTGCCCCACGCTCCCGACCGTGCCGGAGCAGGCGCCCACGGGCGTGCGCCTGGCGCAGCAACTCAACACGATCGGAGGCCTGGGCTCCGGCCCGTACCTCGCCGTCGGCGTCCCGGGCGCGTGCGCCTTCGGCGAGGAGTCCCGCCGGGGGTTCGTCGCCTGGCCCGCGCCGTCCCTGGCACCCTGCGACGCCGCCGAGGCGGCGCGGGCGGCCGGTTTCACCGACTGAGCCGGTTGCACGTTCCAGGGGCGCGGGGCTCTGCTGATGTGCGGCTCCGCCGCGTGGGCGCGACAATCCCCCAGCCTTCGGCCGGGAGGTGCCCCAGAGGTGCCCATTCCCACGCAGCTGGTGATCGGCACGCGCAGGGCCGTCCCGCACGCCGGTGGTTACCCGCGCCCACGCTGGGGGCACCTCCCGGCCGAAGGCTGGGGGAGGAGCCGCACATCAGCAGCGCCTCACACCCCTTACGGGTGCACCTGGTCCAGAATGATCAGGTGACCGATCCGAGTCTCGAGAAGGCGCTGCGGGCGAGCCTGCGCGGCAGCGTGGACTTCGGGGCGGCCCAGCGAGGCGTCTACGCCTACGACGCGTCCAACTACCGGCAGGTGCCGCTCGGTGTGGTGAAGCCCGAGTCCCTGGACGACGTCCGGGCCGCGGTGGCGCTCGCCCGGGAGCACGGGGTGCCGGTGCTCGCGCGGGGTGCGGGCACGAGCATCGGGGGACAGGCGGTGAGCCCCGGGGCGCTGGTACTGGACTTCCGGGCGGGCCTCGGCGGGCTGGACGAGGACGCGGTCGATCCGCACGCCCGCACGGCGCGGGTGCGGCCGGGGACCGTGCTGGACGCGCTCCAGCGCGCCGCCGCACCGCACGGGCTGCGCTTCGGGCCGGACCCGTCGACGCACAGCCGCTGCACCCTCGGCGGCATGATCGGCAACGACTCCTGCGGCGCGCACTCCGTCGCCCACGGCCGGACCTCCGACCACGTCCGTTCGCTCGACCTGCTCCTCGCCGACGGCACCGAGCTCACCGTCCACGGCCCGCGCGGCGCGGCCGAACGGCAGGCCCTGCTGCGCGCGCCGGGTCGGGTCGGCGCCCTCTACCGCGAACTCCACGAGCTGGCCTCCGCCGACCTCGTGACACTGCGCCAGGACTTCCCGGCGCTGCCGCGACGCGGTTCCGGCTTCGCGCTCGACGCGCTGCTGCCGGAGCGCGGCTTCGACCTCGCCCGCGCGCTGACCGGGACGGAGGGGAGCTGCGCGATCGTGCTCGGGGCGAGGGTCGGCCTGGTGGAGCGGCCGGAGCGGACCGACCTGGTCGTCGCCGGGTACCCGGACGAGACCGCCGCCGCCGAGGCGGTGGTCGAGCTGCTGCCGCTGCGCCCGCTCACCGCCGAGGGGATGGGCGCGGACCTGATCCGCTCGGCGGCGGAGCGGGCACGGCTGCCCGGGGGCGGCGGATGGCTCTTCCTGGAGGCGGAGGCGGGCGACCACGCCCGCGCGGTCGAGCGCGCCGTGCGGGCCCAGGGCGCGACGGTGACGGTGGTCACCGACCCGGCCGCCCAGCGGGCGCTGTGGCGGGTGCGCGAGGCCGCCGCGGGGACGGCGACGCGCGGGCCGGACGGGCAGGAGGCCTGGCCCGGGTGGGAGGACTCGGCGGTGCCGCCGGAACGGCTCGCGCCGTACCTGCGCGAGCTGCGCGCGCTGACCGCCGGGCACGGCCTGCACGGCACGCCCTTCGGGCACTTCGGCGAGGGCTGCGTGCACCTGCGGCTCGACTTCCCGCTGGACACCCCCGGCGACGGCCGGTTCCGGCGTTTCCTCACCGAGGCGGCCGAGCTGGCCGTGCGTCACGGCGGCTCGCTCTCCGGCGAGCACGGTGACGGGCAGGCGCGGGCCGAGTTGCTGGAGCGGATGTACCCGCCGCGCGTGCTCGCGCTGTTCGCCCGGTTCAAGGCGGCCTTCGACCCGGAGAACCTGCTCAACCCGGGCAACGTCGTCGGCCCGCGCCCGCTGGACGCGGACCTGCGCCAGCCGGCCCTGCCGCGGGCGCTGCCGCTGGCCGACGGCGCCCGCCGCTGCGTCGGCGTCGGCGCGTGCGTGGCGGAGGAACCGGCGGCGGTGATGTGCCCGAGCTACGCCGCGACGCGCGACGAACGCCACTCCACCCGCGGCCGCGCCCGCCTGCTGGGCGAGTTGCTGCGCGGCACGGTCACGGGGGAGGGGCCGATCACCGACGGCTGGCGCTCGCGGGAGGTGCGGGACGCGCTGGACCTGTGCCTGTCCTGCAAGGGCTGCGCGAGCGACTGCCCCGTCCATGTCGACATGGCGACCTACAAGTCCGAGTTCCTGCACCGGCACTACCGCCACCGCCCGCGCCCGCGGGTCCACTACGCCCTGGGCGGGCTGCCGCGCCTGCTGCGCCTGCTCCACTCCGTTCCGGGCGCAGGGCGCCTCGCGGGCGCGGCGTTGCGCCTGCGCCCACTCGCGGCCCTCGCCCGCGCGCTGGCCGGCACGGCGTCCGAGCGGCCCCTGCCGCCCGTCCCGGCCCGGTCGTTCACCCGCGCCTACCGTCCGGAGGGGGCCCGGCCTGCGGCCGCTGATCCTCCCGCGTCGCCGCGCGCTCCGGCGCCCTCCGGCGCCGGGCGGCAGCGGCCGGCGGAGCCCGACCGACCCGAGGCGGGCGCGACGCCGCCCGAAGGGCGGGCGGTGCTGTTGTGGCCGGACACGTTCGGCAACCATCTCGATCCCGACGTCCTGCACGCGGGCGCGGCCGTGCTGACGCGGCTCGGATTCCGGCCGGTGCTGCCCGCCGGGGCGGTCTGCTGCGGTCTGACGTACGTGAGCACCGGCCGTCTCGACGCCGCCCGCCGGACCATGGCGCGCACGCTGCGCGTCCTGGCGCGGACGCCGGACGACCTGGCCGTCGTCGTGCTCGAACCGAGCTGTGCCGCCGCCCTGCGGGAGGAGCTTCCCCGTCTCCTCCCGGGCGACCCGCGCGCGGCGGCCCTGGCCGGCCGCGTCCGCACCTTCGCGGAGTTCCTCGACGAGAACGGCCCGCCCTACCTGCCGGTCGCCGCGGCAACCCCCGCCGCCCTGGCCCAGACGCACTGCCACCAGCACGCCGTCCTCGGCACCGCCGCCGACGACCGGGTGGCCGACCGCTTCGGGCTGGACGTGCGGCGGCTGCCGGCGTCCTGCTGCGGGCTGGCGGGGAACTTCGGGTTCGAGCCCGGCCACCACGACGTCTCCCTCGCCGCCGCCGAACGGATCCTGCTGCCCGCGCTGCGGGCGGAGCCGCAGGCCGCGGTGCTGGCGGACGGGTTCAGCTGCCGTACCCAGATCGCCCAACTCGCCGACGGCCGTAAGGCTTTGCATCTGGCGCAGCTGCTGCGCGAGGCGCTGGGAGAAGCCTCCGAGTAGCTGTTTGCAGTAACCACCACAAGGCTCTGACCAGCCGCGTCGCCCATCGGGCGGCGCGGCTTCGGTCTTCCTGCCGCAATATGCAGGACACGCGCAGGTAACGATCGCGCGGCCTTGCAGAAATTTGCTGCAAGGACTTTCCAGCGGGCTTTCACCGCTGTTACGTTCCTCCCCAAGCCCAGCGGCAGTGCGGCTCTGGGCTCCCCACCCCTGAAGGAGATGCACGATGCGTCGTGGCATTGCGGTGGCCGTTCTTGCGACGGCGATAGCGGTTTCTGCAAGCGCTTGCGGTTCCTCCGGCAACAGCGGCAGTGGTTCCGGCTCGGCCGCGAACGCCGGCCCCGTCACCATCACCTGGTGGGACACCTCGGACGCCACCAACGAGGCCCCGACCTACAAGGCCCTGGTCGCCCAGTTCGAGCAGGCCAACCCGAACATCAAGGTCAACTACGTCAACGTGCCGTTCGCCAACGCGCAGGCGAAGTTCACCACCGCCGCCACGGCCGGCAAGGGCGCACCGGACGTGCTGCGCTCCGACGTCGGCTGGGTCGCCGGCTTCGCCCAGGCGGGCCTGCTGGCCCCGCTCGACGGCACCCCGGCCTCCGCCGAGAAGTCCTCCTTCGAGTCGCAGCTGATCCAGCAGGCCACCTACCAGGGCAAGCTCTACGGCATGCCCGAGGTGACCGACACCCTGGCGCTGATGTACAACAAGGCGCTCTTCACCAAGGCCGGCATCACCGCCGCCCCCAAGACCTGGGACGAGCTGAAGGCCGACTCCGCGCTGGTCAAGCAGAAGGACGGCGTCGACGGCTTCGCCTTCAACCCGGCCTCCTACTACGCCATGCCGTTCCTGTACGGCGAGGGCACCGACATGGTGGACCTGGCGAGCAAGAAGCTGGAGTTCAACTCCGCCGCCGCGATCAAGGGCATCACCACGCTCAAGGCCCTGACCACCGCCCCCGGCGTCTCCAAGCTGGACACCACGCCCAACGGCTACGCCAACATCATGGACGCCTTCGAGAACGGCAAGGTCGCCTCGATCATCCAGGGCCCGTGGGAGACCACCAACGTCTTCAAGGGCGCCTCCTTCTCCGACAAGACCAACCTGGGCATCGCCGTCGTCCCGGCCGGCTCCGCCGGCAAGGCCGGTGCGCCGATCGGCGGCCACAACCTGGTCGCCTACGCCGGCTCCGACGCCGCGCACCAGGCCGCGTCCGAGAAGTTCATCGCGTTCATGACCTCGGCCCAGTCGCAGATCACCATCGCCACCAAGAACTCGACGCTGCCGACCCGTTCGGACGCCTACACCGCCGCCGTCACCGCCAACCCGGGCATCGCCGGCTTCCAGGCCGTCCTGTCCGCGGGCGTGCCGCGCCCGGCGCTGGCCCACTACAGCGACCTGTACGGCCCGTTCGGCACCGAGCTGACCAAGATGCTGACCGGCCAGGAGAGCATCGCGCAGGGCATGAGCAACAGCACCGTCCAGGCCCAGAAGCTGCTGCCGGACTACGCCGCGCAGTGACCTCGTGCCGGCCGGTCGTCCCCTTGAGGGTGGGGACGGCCGGCCGGCATCCCGCTTCGTACTCCCCACAGAGTCTCCCGAAGAGGCCAGAGTCTCCCCGAAGAGGTGCCCCATGACCGTGGCCGCGCCGGCGGAAGCCGCCACGCCACGCCGGACCGAGGAGAAGCCGCCCAAGCAGGCCGGCCCGCTCCGCCGCCTCCGGCGTTCCTACGACCAGTACTGGTACGCCTGGGCGATGTGCGCCCCGGTCGTGGTGATCATCGGTGTCCTGGTCGGCTACCCGCTGGTCCTGGGCGTCATGTACACCTTCACCGACGCCACCAGCCTCAACGTGGGCCACACCATCGGGGTCAACCACATCCCCGACACGTTCAGCTGGGTCGGGCTGAAGCAGTACGTCGACATCCTCTCCGGACCCGACAACCAGTTCTGGCCGCATTTCTGGTGGACCGTCATCTGGACGTTCACCTGCGTCGCGCTGACCGTCTCGCTGGGCCTCGGCCTCGCGGTCCTGCTGAACCGGCAGGTGCGCGGCCGCACCTTCTACCGGACGCTGCTGGTGCTGCCCTGGGCGGTGCCGACCTTCGTCACCATCTTCTCCTGGCGGCTGCTGCTCTCCGACGGCGGAGCGGTCAACCACCTTCTCGGTTCCCTCGGGCTGGGCCAACCCGAGTGGCTGAGCGACCCGTTCTGGCAGAAGATCGCCGCGATCTCGGTGAACGTCTGGGTCGGCGTGCCGTTCATGATGCTCTCCATGCTGGGCGGTCTGCAGTCCATCCCGGGCGAGCTGTACGAGGCCGCCGAGATGGATGGTGCGACGCCCTGGCAGCGGTTCCGCCACGTCACGCTCCCGGGCCTGCGCCCGGTCAGCAGCACGCTGATCCTGCTCGGCGTGATCTGGACCTTCAACCAGTTCAACGTCATCTTCCTGCTGTTCGGCTCCACCAACAGCGACAGCGTGCAGATCCTGGTCACCTACTCGTACAAGCTCTTCTTCGGCCAGAACCCGATGGACTACGCCGGCGCCGCGACCGTCGGTGTGCTGTGCCTGTCCATCCTCATCGTCTTCACCGAGTTCTACCGGCGCTGGATCCGGCGCATGCAGGGAGCGCAGGCATGAGCACCAAGAAGACCCGCGGCCGCGGCGAGCGCGGACCGCTCGCCTCCGCCGGGCTGCACTCCGTGCTGGCCGTCGCCGCCTTCGTCGCCGCCTTCCCGGTGGCGTGGGTCGCCTACGTCTCGCTCGGGGCGGGCGAGTTCGACTACCAGCACCCGCAGCGGATCGCCGCGCACCCCTCGCTGGCCAACTACGACCACGTGCTGAACCACACCGACTTCTTCACCTGGCTCGGCAACTCCACCATCATCGCCGCCGGGACGACCGTCGTCGGCGTCCTGGTCGCCGCGAGCGCCGGCTACGCCGTCTCCCGGATCAGGTTCCTCGGCCGCGGCAGCCTGATGTACACCTTCCTGGTGACCCAGATGTTCCCGGTCTCGGTGCTGATGGTGCCGCTGTACAAGATCCTGGCCAACACCAAGCTGCTGGACAGCTACGCGGGCCTCGTCCTGGTCTACTGCACCACCGCCGTGCCGTACTGCGCCTGGCTGCTCAAGGGCTACTTCGACACCATCCCGGTGGACATCGACGAGGCGGGCCGGATCGACGGGCTGAGCCCGTTCGGCACCTTCTGGCGCCTGATCATCCCGCTCGCCCGCCCGGGTCTGGCGGTGGCGGCCTTCTACACCTTCCTCACCGCGTGGGGAGAGGTCGCCTTCGCCTCGTTCTTCCTGCTCTCGTCGAACCACTACACGCTGGCGGTCGGTCTGCAGACCTTCGTCAGCCAGTACAACTCGCAGTGGAACTACCTGGCCGCGACGGGTGTGCTGATCGCCATCCCGGCCGCCGCCTTCTTCTACCTGGTCCAGAAGAACCTGGTCACCGGCCTCACCGCCGGCGGGACCAAGGGCTGACACCGCAGCCCGCGTTCCGACCGCCGCCAGTCGCTTCCTTCGCATCTCTCGCACCCAAGGGATCCCATGACCCAGCACCTCGTTGTCCCGGCAGCCCGTCCCGCCACCAGCGGCGAAGGCGAGCCCAGCGCGCAGCGGAGAACCGGCTGGTGGCGTGACGCGGTGATCTACCAGGTCTACCCGCGCAGCTTCGCCGACGCGAACGGCGACGGCATGGGCGACCTCGCGGGCGTCCGCTCGCGCCTGCCCTACCTGCGCGACCTGGGCGTGGACGCGGTCTGGCTCTCGCCCTTCTACGCCTCCCCGCAGGCCGACGCCGGCTACGACGTCGCCGACTACCGCCGCGTCGACCCGATGTTCGGCGACCTCGCCGACGCCGCCGGGCTGATCGAGGACGCGCACGCGCTCGGTCTGCGGGTCATCTTCGACCTGGTGCCCAACCACTGCTCGGACCAGCACGAGTGGTTCCAGCAGGCGCTGCGCGAGGGCCCCGGCTCGGCACTGCGCAAGCGGTTCCACTTCCGCGACGGCAAGGGCGAGAGCGGCGAACTGCCGCCCAACGACTGGGAGTCCATCTTCGGCGGCCCGGCCTGGACGCGGGTCACCGAGCCGGACGGCACGCCCGGCCAGTGGTACCTGCACCTGTTCGCCCCCGAGCAGCCCGACTTCGACTGGGACCACCCGGCCGTCGCCGACGAGTTCCGCTCCATCCTGCGCTTCTGGCTGGACCTGGGTGTCGACGGTTTCCGCATCGACGTCGCCCACGGCCTGGTCAAGGCCGAGGGCCTGCCCGACCTCGGCGTGCACGACCAGCTGAAGCTGCTCGGCAACGACACCATGCCCTTCTTCGACCAGGACGGCGTCCACGAGATCTACCGCTCCTGGCGGCCCATCCTGGACGAGTACCCGGGCGAGCGCATCTTCGTCGCCGAGGCGTGGACCCCGACGGTCGACCGCACCGCCAGCTACGTGCGCCCCGACGAGCTGCACCAGGCGTTCAACTTCCAGTACCTGGGCACTGGGTGGGATGCCACGAAGCTGCGCGAGGTGGTCGACCTGACGCTGGAGGCGATGCGCCCGGTCGGCGCGCCCGCCACCTGGGTGCTGTCCAACCACGACGTCACCCGGCACGCCACCCGCTTCGCCAACGCGGCCACCGAGGCCACCCAGGTCCGCACCCCCGGCGACCGGGTCCTCGGCCTGCGCCGTGCCCGCGCCGCCACCGTGCTGATGCTGGCACTGCCCGGCTCCGCCTACGTCTACCAGGGCGAGGAGCTCGGCCTGCCGGACGTCACCGACCTGCCCGACGAGGTCCGCCAGGACCCGTCCTTCCACCGCGCCAACGGCCAGGACGGCTTCCGCGACGGCTGCCGCGTGCCGATCCCGTGGTCCGGCACCGAGGCGCCCTACGGCTTCGGTCCGGTGGAGGGCGGCCCCAGCTGGCTGCCGCAGCCCGGCTCCTGGGCCGAGCTCAGCGTCGCGAGCCAGACCGGCGACCCGACCTCGACGCTGGAGCTCTACCGCTCCGCCCTCGCGATCCGGGCCCAGCACCCGGCGCTGGGCGCGGGTGACAGCGTGGAGTGGCTGGACGCCCCCGCCGGGGCGCTGGCCTTCCGCCGGACCCACGCGGACGGTGCCTTCGTCTGCGTGGCCAACACCGGCTCCTCGCCCGTGCGCATGTCCGTGTCGTCCGTGCCTGGGCGACTGCTGCTCACCTCGGGCGAGGAGCCGGTCAGGACCGGCTCCGGCTCCGGCGAGGAGATCGAGATCCCCGCCGACACCACCGTCTGGTGGTCCGCCTGACATGACCGTTCCCTCCCAGGGCGGCCCGCCGCAGCCGGTGCCGGGGCAGGTCCCGGCCCGGCTGGCGGACATCGCCGCCCAGGCCGGCGTCAGCGAGGCCACCGTCTCGCGCGTCCTCAACGGCAAGGCGGGCGTCTCCGGCTCCACCCGGCAGACCGTGCTGGCCGCCCTCGACGTGCTCGGCTACGACCGGCCGGTCAAACTGCGGCAGCGCAGCGCCGGACTGATCGGGCTGATCATCCCCGAGCTCACCAACCCGATCTTCCCGGCGCTGGCCCAGGCCATCGAGCAGGTCCTCACCCGCCGCGGCTACACGCCCGTGCTCTGCACCCAGACGCCCGGCGGATCCACCGAGGACGAGCTCGTCGAGCTGCTCGTGGACCGCGGCGTCACCGGCATCGTCTTCGTCTCCGGCCTGCACGCCGACACCAGCGCCGACCACGAGCGCTACGCCCGCCTCGCCGGTCGCGGCGTGCCGTTCGTGCTGATCGACGGCTACAGCGAGCGGATCGACGCCTCCTTCGTCTCGCCCGACGACCGGGCCGCCATGTGGATGGCGCTGCGGCACCTGGCCGAACTCGGCCACGAGAAGGTCGGCCTGGCCGTCGGCCCCACCCGCTTCGTGCCGGTGGCACGGAAGTTGGACGGGTTCACCGAGGCCGCCCAGGAGCTCTTCGACCTCACCGAGGAGGGCGCGCGGGACCTGGTCCAGCACTCCCTGTTCACCGTGGAGGGCGGACACGCGGCCGGGGCGCGGCTGTTGGACAAGGGCTGCACCGCGATCGTGTGCGGCAGCGACCTGATGGCCTTCGGGGTCATCCGCGCCGCCCGCCAGCGCGGGCTCAGCGTGCCCGGCGACGTGTCCGTCGTCGGCTTCGACGACTCGCCGCTCATCGCCTTCGCTGACCCGCCGCTGACCACCATCCGCAAGCCGGTCGAGGCCATGGGGCAGGCGGCGGTGAACGCGCTGCTGGAGGAGATCAGCGGCACGCCCGCGCACCGGGCCGAGTTCGTCTTCCAGCCCGAGCTCGTGGTCCGCGGCTCCACGGGCGCGCGCCCGGCGGTGGTCGCGCGCTGATGTCCTACCGCGCGCTGTTCGCGCCGCGGGGCGCGGCCGGCTTCACGCTGGCCGCGCTCGTGGCGCGCTTTCCCGTCGGCATGGGCTCGCTGGCGGCGACGCTGCTGGTCACCTCGCTGCACGGCTCCTACAGCCGGGCCGGGCTCGGCGGCGCGGCCACACTGGTCACCGTCGCCCTCGCCGGGCCCTGGCAGGCCCGGCTGGTGGACCGTCACGGGCAGTCCCGCGTCAGCGTGCCGGCCGCCGTCCTCGCCGCGCTCGGCGGGCTGGGCGTGCTGTGCGCGCTGGAACTGCACGCGCCGCTCCCGTGCTACCTCCTCGCCTGCGCGGTCAGCGGCCTCGGCCCCAACACCGGCTCGCTGGCCCGCGCCCGCTGGGCGTTCCTGCACCGCGGCGACGAGGCGGTGCTGCACACCGCCTACGCCTACGAGGGCGTCGTCGACGAACTCTGCTTCGTCCTCGGCCCCTTGGCGGCGACCACGCTCGCGACAGGCTGCTCGCCGCTGGTCGGGTACGTGACGGTGGGCGTACTGGGCCTGGCCGGTGTGCTGGCCCTGGCCACACAGCGGCGTACCGAGCCGCCGCCCGCCGGGCCGTCAACCGACGCCGGGGCGGCGAGCGCGCTGCGCTCGCCGGGCGTCCCCGCGCTGGTGCTGATGCTGGCCGCGACCGGCCTCGTCTTCGGCACCATGGAGATCACCACCATCGGCTTCGCCCAGGCCCACGGTCACAAGGCCGCAGCGGGCGCGGTCCTGGCCTGCTACGCGCTCGGCTCCGCGATGTCCGGTGTCCTGCTCGGCCTGTGGCGGCCGCGCGGCACCGCCGTCGTCCGCCTGCGCTGGGCACTGGCCGCGATGACGGTGACGCTGGCTCCGCTGCCGCTGGCCGGCGGGCTGTGGACGGTCGGGGCGATGCTGCTGGTCGCGGGCTTCGCGACGGCGCCGACCATGTCCACCAGCATGGGCCTGGTCGCCGAGTTGGTGCCGGCCTCGCGGGTGACCGAGGGTTTCACCTGGACCACGACGGGCCTGCTCGTGGGGATCTCCGCCGGTACGGCGGCGGGCGGCTGGCTGGTCGACCACGCCCCCGCCGGCACCGGCTACCACGTCCCGGCGGTCGCGGCACTGGCCGCGCTGGCGCTCTCGCTGCGGCTCCCACGCCGATCCGCGGCCTCTGACCTGGTAGAAACAGCAGGCGAACGGCTGTCCGTGCAATAGGCTTCGGTGCCGTGAACACAGCGCGGTTGGCGGACATCGCGGCGCAGGCGGGGGTCAGTGAGGCCACCGTCTCCCGTGTGCTGAACGGAAAGCCCGGAGTGGCGGCGGCGACCCGCCAGTCGGTCCTGGCCGCCCTCGACGTGCTCGGCTACGAGCGCCCCACGCGCCTGCGGCAGCGCAGCGCCGGGCTGATCGGGCTGATCACCCCGGAGCTCAGCAACCCGATCTTCCCGGCGCTGGCTCAGGTCATCGAGCAGGTGCTCACGCGGTACGGCTACACGCCCGTGCTCTGCACGCAGACGCCCGGCGGCTCGACGGAGGACGAACTCGTCGAGATGCTGGTCGAGCGCGGCGTGACGGGGATCGTCTTCGTCTCCGGCCTGCACGCCGACACGACGGCGGACACCGCGCGCTACGACAAGCTCCAGGGGCAGGGCGTCCCCTTCGTGATGATCAACGGCTTCAGCGAGAAGGTGGCCGCGCCGTTCATCTCCCCCGACGACCGCGCCGCGATGTGGATGGCCGTCCGTCACCTCGCCGGCCTCGGCCACGAACGGATCGGCCTGGCGGTCGGCCCCTCCCGCTTCGTCCCGGTGCTCCGCAAGGAGGAGGGCTTCGTGGCGGCGCTGACGGAACTCCTCGGCCTCTCCGCGGAGCAGGCGAACGACCACATCCAGCACTCGCTCTTCACCGTCGAGGGCGGTCAGGCGGCGGCGAACGTCCTGCTGGACAAG
Source organism: Streptacidiphilus sp. MAP12-33 (assembly GCF_041261265.1). NCBI lineage: Bacteria > Bacillati > Actinomycetota > Actinomycetes > Kitasatosporales > Streptomycetaceae > Streptacidiphilus > Streptacidiphilus sp. MAP12-33. The sequence continues at coordinate 86,627 of NZ_JBGCCA010000015.1, read as the reverse complement.
GGCTGCACGGCGATCGTCTGCGGCAGCGACCTGATGGCCTTCGGCGCGATCCGCGGCGCGCGGGCGAGGGGGCTCTCCGTCCCCAGGGACATCTCCGTCGTCGGCTTCGACGACTCCCCGCTCATCGCCTTCGCCGACCCGCCGCTGACCACGATCCGCCAGCCGGTCGAGGCGATGGGCGCCGCCGCGGTCAACGTCCTCCTGGAGGAGATCGGCGGCAACGGCGCTCAGCGCGGCGAGTTCGTCTTCCAGCCGGAGCTGGTCGTCCGAGGCTCCACGGGCGCCCGAGCCTGATGGCCGAGGATCGGCAGCCCGTCCTTCGCCCGGGGGACGTGCCCGAACGCGTCCTCGCGGAGGGCCTGCTGTTGCGGCGTTGGCAGGCCGGGGACCGCGACGCGCGACACCGAGCGATCCTGGAGTCCTTCGACCACCTGCACGCGTGGATGGCCTGGGCCGACCGCCCGCCCACCGCGCGGGAGCACGCGGAACGGTTCGGCCGGGCGCTGAGCTGGCCGAGCGGCCACAGCTACCAGTTCGCGATCCTCGACGAGCCCGGGCGGACGATCCTCGGGACGGCCGCCGTTCACGACAGCCTCGGCGGCGAGGGTGTGGAGATCGGCTACTGGTGCCACGCCGACCATGTCGGCCGCGGGGTCGTCACCAGGTCCGCCCGCGCGCTGACGCGGCTGCTGCTCGGCCTGGACCACGTCGCCCGGGTCGAGATCCACTGCGACGAGGCCAACGTCCGCAGCGCCGCGGTCGCGCGGCGCCTGGGCTATCGCCTCGACCGCGTCGAGGACGACGGCGTCACGGCGCCGGGCGAGTCGGGCCGGGGCATGGTCTGGGTCAAGGAACGCTGACGTCCGGGGGCGCGGGGCGCCCCCGGACGGGTGCGACTCCTACAGGTTCTCGGCGTCGATCCCGAGGGCGGCCAGGTACAGGCCCAGGGCCAGGCGCGCCACCGCGGCGTACGCGCCGATCGGCTCGGACGCCGCGCAGTCGATCGCCTCGGCCACGGCCTTGAGCGCCTCCGGGGAGACCTCCGGGCCGAGCAGGTAGGGGGCGAGGGCCGGCTGGACGCAGCCGCTGTCGCGCAGGTGGGTGACCGCCGCCGCGACCGACTCCGCGGAGTCGAAGGACGCCGCGACCACCGGCACCGCCAGGCGCGCGGCCAGCAGCACCGCGGTGACCTCGGCCAGCTCCAGCGCCTCCGCGCCGCCCGTGCCGGCCAGCACGATGCCGTCGGCGGAGGTGTTGATGGCGAAGAGCCGCGCGCGGTCCGCGCGGGCCAGGCCCGCCTCGGAGAGGCGCACGTGGACGGCCTCGGCGAGCAGCGGGTGCGGGCCGAGGGCGTCGGTGCGCCTGACGCCCTCGAAGGGCGCCAGGACGGCGTCCAGCTCCGCGGACGGGCCGGGGGAGACGGGAACCACCACCGGCGGCGCTCCGGCCTCCACAGCGGCCGTCAGTACGTCGGAGAGGCCACGCATGGTGTAGGGGCCGTCCTCCTCACCCGCCGTCAGGTACGCGGGCGTGACCTCGACGCCGGGCTGGTCCAGCCGGATCAGCGTGGCGATCTCCTCGGCCAGCTGCCGGGCCTCGGGCGAGGCCGGCGCGGGGATCGCAAGCAGCAGCGAGGGCGCGCCTTCGGGCAGCTCGGGACGCTCGGGACGGCGGTGGCGGCCCTTCGCGCGGGCGCTCGGGGTACGGACAGGCAGCGGCGTGCTGGGAGTCGCGGCAGTGCTCATGGGGGACGATCGTAGGTCATCCGTTCGCGTGAAGGGAGGCGGGTGCCCTTATACCGGCCGTTTGAACCGCGAACGCGTGAGCAGCGTCACATAGGTGAGAACGGCACATGATTACTGACTGTGTGTCACGGGGGAGTTCCATGCTGTCGATCATGAGGTGCCTTCATGGCGCCCCGCAGTGCGCCCGTTGCCGAGAGCGACAACCGTCCGCCCGGATTTGCCCGATTCGGGCGTTCAACTCCCTGGTGTGTAAAGGAATCTGTCACCTCATGTAAACGCATGTGCACACGCATAAGCACCTGCACGTGCACGTGCACTGGCGATATCATCACCGGCAGTGAGACCGCTGCATGGTGCACCGCTCGCTACATCCGGGGAGATACCTATGCGTCGCATCTACAACGGCATCGCCGCCACGGAACTCGAGGGAGTGGTCTGGCAGAAGGCTCGGATGAGCAACTCGCAGGGCAACTGCGTCGAGCTGGCCCGGCTGGCCGACGGGGACGTCGCCGTGCGCAACTCCCGCTTCCCCGAGGGTCCGGCCCTCATCTACACCAAGGCGGAGATCGTCGCCCTCCTGCACGGCGTCAAGGCCGGGGAGTTCGACCACCTGGCCGAGTGAGCCGATCGAGCCGCGTGAGCGCAGTGGTGCAGCCATGAAGCGGAAGGCCCGGGAGTGAGCTCCCGGGCCTTCCCTCGTCTTCGTGGTCTTCGTGTCACGGTTCGTGTCACGGGGGATCTCAGTCCCGGGTGCTGAGCTCGAAGACCGCCCAGACCACCTTGCCGACGGCGATCGGGTGCCAGCCCCAGGACTGGCTGAAGGACTCCACCAGGTGCAGCCCGCGCCCGGACTCCGCTATCCAGTCCGCCTCGCGCGGCACCGGCCCCCGCTCGCTGGGGTCGCTCACGGCGCAGACCACCTGCGGGTCGTTGCGCACCAGGCTGAGCCGGATCAGGGGGTGGGCCTCCGCGGCCGGCTCGCAGGACGCGTCCATCCGGTCCCCGATCGGGCCGGCCGCCCCGCGTCTGGGCCACAGGCCGCGCTGCTCGGGCACCACCGAGGGGAGTCCGTAGCGCAGCGCGTTGGTCACCAGCTCGCTCGCCACCAGGGCCATGTCGTCGAAAAGGTCGCCGAGCTCCCAGCGGTTGAGCGTCAGCCGGGTGAACTCACGTGCCGTGCGGACCGATTCGTGCCGCGGCGCCAGCGCGCAGCTCACGATCGACTCACGGTCCGCGACCACCGCCGGGCTCAGGCCCATGAAGAGCTCCTCCCATGCGGGCGCGGCCCCGTCCGTTGCCGGCGTGCGGGGCGGAATCTCGGCGTTCTCGGCGGATTGCCTCGGGGCGTGCAGGTGCACGCGTCCCATGGTCCTCTTCGCATACGTCAGATGCAAGAGTGGATTCACGTGCATTCGCATTGCTTGCAGATGCACGTGCAGATTCCCGTGCACAGTGTCATCATGTGATTGCGCAGTGCGATGTCCATGGCATGTCCGTGCGCCAATCTTGACCGACGCGTCGTCAACCGGGCACGATGCGCGCCCGGACAGTGTCGGACAGTGGCAGACTGGCCTCGTTGCCAGCAGGTGGAGGTTCGACGGAATGACCACGGTTCAGCCGGGGGGCGGCTCTATGGTCCGCCGTATCCTCCTCGGCTCCCAGCTGCGCCGCCTGCGTGAGGCCAAGGGCATCACCCGCGAGGACGCCGGCTACACGATCCGGGCCTCCGAATCGAAGATCTCCCGCATGGAGTTGGGCCGCGTCAGCTTCAAGGAGCGCGACGTCGTGGACCTGCTCAGCCTCTACGGGGTCGACGAGTCCGAGCGCGGCCAACTGCTGACGCTGGTGCGCGAGGCGAACCAGAACGGCTGGTGGCACAGCTTCAGCGACGCGATGCCCAACTGGTTCCAGACCTACGTCGGCCTGGAGGAGTCCGCAGCGCTGATCCGCACCTACGAGGTGCAGTTCATCCCGGGCCTGCTGCAGACGCCGGACTACGCCCGCTCCATCATGGGGCTCAACCGCCCGCACATGCAGTCCGAGGAGATCGAGCACCGCGTCGACCTGCGGATGCGCCGTCAGCGCATGATCACCGAGGGCAGCGGGCCGCGCCTGTGGGCCGTCATCGACGAGGCCGCGCTGCGTCGCCCCATCGGCGGACGCGAGGTGATGCGGGCTCAGGTCCAGCACCTGATCGAGGTCTCGGAGCTGGCCAACATCGTGCTTCAGGTGATGCCGTTCCGCTTCGGCGGCCACGCCGCCGAGACCGGGGCGTTCTCCATCCTCCGCTTCCCCGAGCAGGACCTGCCGGACGTGGTCTACCTGGAGCAGCTGACCAGTGCGCTGTACCTGGACAAGCGGGACGACGTGGACGCGTACATCCAGGTCATGGAGCGCCTCAGCGTCGACAGCCTGACCCCGGAACAGACGGTCGACCTGCTCTCGGGCCTCCTGAAAGAGGCGTAGGCCTCTTCGGGGCGCGGGGCACTGCCGAGGCGCGGCTCCTCCCCCGGCCTTCGGCCGGGAGGCGCCCGCTGCGCGGGCGCGACGACCCCCGGCCTTCGGCTGGGGGACCCCCTCCCTGGGCCTTGAGATCCTGAGCGCGCAGGGCCATCCCCCTCGGGTGGGTTGCTCGCGCACGCGGGTGATCGAGCAGAGCCCCGCGCCCCCCGAGGCGGCTACGCCGCCTTGGGGCTCCGGGGCCCCAGGGCCGGGTCGAGGCCGTAGCGGGCGAAGAGGTCGGCGCGGATCAGTGCCGGGGGCGCTTCCGCGCCCGGGAGCAGCATGCCGATGCACGCGCCCATGAGGGCGCTGCGCAGGACCGCGTGGTCCGCGACCGGATCGGTGGAACCGCGCCGCCGCAGCACGTCCTGGAGCAGGCGCCCGAGCTGCCGCTGCTCCTCGTCCTGGACGAAGACCCCGTCCAGCGGCGCCAGGATCAGCGACAGGTGTGTCCGCATCAGCGTCGCCTCGTCCACCGCCAGCCCGGTGACCGCGTCGATCGCGGTGGCCAGCCAGACGTCCGGGTCCTGCGAGTACGACCCGCTCTCCGGCTCGTCCAGGGGACGCAGCGCCGCCGCCAGGGTGAGGTGCATGTGCCGGTGCATCGCGGTCTGCAGCAGGTAGCGCTTGCCGGGGAAGTAGTACGACACCAGACCGCGCGCGACCCCCGCGCGCTCCGCGATGTCACCGAGCGTCACCTGGGTGAAGCCGCGCCGACCGATCAGCTCCACGGCCGCCTGCATGATGCGCTCGCGGGACCGGGTCCGCATGACTTCGTTGACTGCCGCCCGCCGTGGTGACATGGTGCTCCCGCGCTCATTGGCCTGGCGTCAATATACGCGCGGCGCACATGCGGTACGTCAGCCCGGGGGAGCGGCGCCACCGCCCGTTCGGCCCCCACCCGGAGCGATCACATGCACAGTGCAGAGCCCCTTCCGACAGCCCCGATCGGGCACGTCCTCGGCGGCCGCGAGGAGGTCCGCGACGACCACTGGGGCGCGGTGGAGGCGGTGATCCGTCTCGACGCCGCGCAGTACGGCCCGGAGGCCCTGGCCGGGCTCGGCGACTTCTCCCACCTGGAGGTGGTCTTCCAGTTCCACCTGGTGCCCGAGGAGAAGATCGAGTCGGGTGCGCGGCATCCGCGCGGACGCGAGGACTGGCCGCTGGTCGGCATCTTCGCGCAGCGCGGCAAGAACCGGCCCAACCGCCTCGGCGTATCGCGCTGCGAGCTGGTCAAGGTCGACGGCCTGGACCTGCACGTCCGTGGCCTCGACGCGGTCGACGGCACCCCGGTGCTGGACCTCAAGCCGTGGATGCGGGAGTTCGGCCCGCGCGGCGAGGTCCGCCAGCCGCAGTGGGCGACGGAGCTGATGGACGACTACTACCGGTGAGTCAGCGGTAGGTCATCTCGCGGTCGGCGCCCGCCTGGCGCCGCTGTCGCAGGGACTCCGGGCAGGCGTCGGGCAGGGCGGGGTGGCGGCCGATCACCACCACCCCCAGCACGATGCAGGCCAGCCCGAACGCCTCTCCGGCGAGCGCGCCGGGGGTCAGTGTCAGCCGGTCGCCGAGGAAGCCCACGCCGCAGGCGATGCCCGCGAGCGGCTGGGCCGCGGTGAGTGCGGGCAGGGACATCTTCAGCGGCGCCGACTCGAACGCGCTCTGCACCAGGATCAGCCCGATGACGCCGATCGCGACCACGGCGTACGGCTGCCAGCTGCGCAGCAGCAGGGCGACGCCGCCGTGGTCGAGGCGCAGCCCGGCGGTCCGGGTCAGCGCGTCCTGGACGCCGTAGAGCAGGCCCGCGGCGAGCGCGAGCAGAGTCGCCTCGCGGACCCGCGGCAGCCGCCTGGCCAGCGAGACCAGCAGCAGGGCCAGCCCCGCGACGATCCCGAACACCAGCCAGTGCCGCAGCACGCCCTTCTCGGTCCCGCCGCCGGTGGGCGACCCGCTGAGGATGAACACCGTCACCCCCGCGGCCAGCAGCAGCACCCCGCCCCAGCCGGAGGCCCCCAGCGTCTGCCGGGTGATCCGGCGTGCGAGCGCCATCGCGAACAGCAGGTTCGTCGCGAGCAGCGGCTCGACCAGGGAGATCCGCCCGGCGTTCAGCGCCAGGGCGCTCAGGATCTGACCGCAGACCATCAGGGCGATGCCGAGGAGCCACTCGCGCGAGCGCATCAGGCTCAGCAGCAGGCGGTACGAGAGCAACTGCTCACGCGGCGCGCACTGGGCGGCGTGCTGCTGCAGGACGAACCCCAGCCCGAGGAGACAGGCCGCGCCTACGCCGAGAAGGAACACCACCACGGGGAAGCCCCCACACGTGAGTCACGAGCCGTCAGCAGTCGGCCCTTGCCGGAAGCGTAGCGCGGGTTGCTTGGAATGACCTGGGTGACGCAGAAGGTTCGCATTTCCGGCTTACGCGCGGTTGCTCCCTCGCGCGCGGGCGCGTCAGCTTCAGTGCTCAGAGCGCGGTCAGGCCCGGGGCCAGGGTCAGCAGGACCGGGGCCAGCGGCAGGGCCAGGGCGGCGAGGGTGAGCACGAGGCGGCGCGGGGCCGGGAGGCGGGTCGCGCCGGAGAGGAGGCGGTCGACCCGGAACGGTATCTGGGCCAGCGGATGCGTGCAGGCGCTCTCGGGGTTCAGCTCGACCAGGGCGATCGCGGTGGCCAGGCGGCCGTGCCGGCGAGCCGCGGAGTCGTCCGCCGCCAGCTCCACCAGCTGGCCCACCTGGTCGCGGAACTGACCGAAGAGCCGGATCGCGGGAAAGCCCGCGACCAGTGCCTCGGCCGCGCTGAGCAGCCAGTGGTGACGCGCCCGGACATGCCCGCGCTCGTGGGCGAGCAGGGCGTCCAGCTCGCGGCCGCTGAGGCGGCGCAGCGCGCCCGTGGTGACCACCATGCGCGGCACCGGCCCCGGCAGGGACCAGGCGCGCGGCTCCTCGCTCTCCAGCACGACCAGTTGCTCGGACCCGACGGCCTTCGGCCTCAGCTCGGGATGAAGGTCCGGCGCCTGGCGGATCAGCTGGTGCCGCTGGCGGCGGCGGACCGCCTGCGCGCCGGCCAGCTCGTAGGCGAGGGCGAGAGCGGTGCGCACCCCGCCGAGGAGCAGCACGAAGGCGGCCGCGATCGCCCACGGCCGGGCCGTGGGAAAGCCGTAGGCGGCCTCGACACCGGCAGGCGCGCCGGAGAAGACCAGGTCCCGCAGGGCGGGCCAGGCGCCCGCCCCGGCCAGGACCAGCGCGCAGGCACAGCACAGCAGGACGGCGATGACCAGGCACTGCCACGCCCACAGGGCGACCACGGGCTCCCGGCCGGCCCACCGGGCGCGCGCCAGCGCGCGCGGGCCGACCAGGGTCAGCACCGCGACGAGCGCGACGAGTTCGGGCAGGGCTCCCACCGCTGCGGCTCCTCGGGGCAGGACGGGACGCCCGCGTCGGTGCGAGCGGCCCCGCTCAACCTATGCCTTCGTACCCCGTCGACGGAATGGCTCCCGGGCTCAGTGACGCAGGACACGAATCGTCCACGGACGGCCGGGCGCACGGCGCACGGCCGGGGAGCCGGGGTGCCAACCGGGTCGGCGAACCTTACCCGGAGCCGGAGCCGGAGCCGGAGCCGGAGCCGAGTCGCGCCGGACCGGGAGCGGGAGCCGGGTCGCACGGACCGGGGTCCGGCCTTGGGGCCGGTGGGGCGGCCGGTGGAGCCGGGGCTCAGAGCAGGGCCAGCATCGTCGCCATCGAGAGGCCCATGACGACCCGGCAGGCGTCCGGCAGTGCGGGCGCGCGCCACAGCGGCCGGGGGCCATCCATACCCGCCGGGACGGCTGCGGAGACCAGCCGCAGGCCGGTGGCCACCGACACCGCCAGGCAGCCCACGAGCAGGGCCCCCGTCAGCACGGGCACCCCCCGGGTCGGCCCTCCGGCCATGCCGCTCATCCCCGCCATGGCGCGCGACCCGCCTGCCATGGCGACCGTCATGTAGACCATCGCCGCGTGCCCGACCAGGTGGTAGACGTGGTGGGCCCGGTGGCCGGAGGCGAGCGCACCGAAGACGAGGGAGGCCACGGCCGCCGACCCGTAGACGGCCACCCCCACACCCGTAGGGGTCGCCAGACCGGCCGCCATGGCGGCCATGCCCAGGCCCATCACCGCCTCCGTCGCGTCCGACGCACGGTGCGCGGGCGGTGCCGCGCGGCGCAGGCAGAGCCTGGCGGCGCAGTAGGCCCCGGCGCCTCCGCAGAGCAGCCCGAGCAGCCAGGCGATCACCCCGGTTCCGCCCATCCGCGCCCCCGATCTCCCGCTGAGCCGCGCCATCGCTCCAGCTCGCGGCCGCACCGACGGATCCACTGTGACGCACGGTCACCGGTGCACGACAGGGCGCTCCGGGGGGCGCAGAGGCGCAGAAGCGCACGCTTCGAGCCGTCCGTCTCCTCCGCAGGGCCGACCCTGAGACGCGGCGTACTCCAGATGGAGTACGCCGCGCCGCCGCGTACCCGACGCGACTACGGATGGGGGGTGCCGATTCATCCTGCGGGCGCTCTCCCCGCGCGCATCCGGTCAATAGCGTGGAACCGTCCGCTTGTGTCGTAGCTGAGCGCCACCGCCATCACGGGGCCGACGCCGGGACGACGCGCCACCGAACCAGGGGACTGCCGACACCATGGGCCGACTGATCCGACTTCCGCTGCAGCGACGTACCGTACCCGGGCACGGCACCCCACGTGCGGTGATCGTGTCCGCGAGCGTCGGCGCGGGACACGACGCGGTGGCCAAGGAGCTCGAGGTCCGCCTGCTGGAGGCCGGCCTCACCGTCGACCGCCACGACTTCCTCGACCTGCTGCCCGGCACCACCGGCAAGATCTTCGTGGGCACCTACCACACGATGCTCGAGCGGGCCCCCTGGACGTGGAAGCTGCTCTACGGCGGCATGGACAACCCCGGGATGATGAGCGGCCAGGCCCGCCTGTTCACCTGGCTCGCCGGCCGCGCGATGCGCCGCGCGCTCAAGGACGACACCGCGATCGTCGTCTCCACCTACCCGCTCGCCAGCCAGGTGCTGGGCCGCCTGCGCAAGAGCGGCAAGGTGAGCCAGCGCGTGCACACCTACCTCACCGACTTCTCCGTCCACCGCCTGTGGGCCTCCCCGCACGTGGACGCGCACCTCGCCGTGCACACCGTCCCGGCCGAGCAGGCCGAGAGCGTCGACTGCCAGGACGTCCACGTCGTGACGCCGCTGGTCGACCGCCGGTTCCAGCCGGTCAGCAAGGCCTCGCGGGTCGCCGCCCGCCAGCGCTGGGGCCTGCCGCACGACCGGAAGATCGCGCTGCTGGTCGGCGGCTCCTGGGGCGCGGGCGACCTGGAGCACACCGTCGCCGACGTCCAGGCGGCCGACCCGCGCTTCACCTGCGTCGTCGTCTGCGGCCGCAACGAGGTGCTGCGCCAGCGCCTGGAGGCGGCCGGCGTCACCGCGCTCGGCTGGGTCGACGACATGCCGAGCCTGATGCACGCCGCCGACGTGCTGGTGCAGAACGCCGGCGGCATCACCGTGCTGGAGGCCGTGGCCTCCGGCATCCCCGTGGTCACCTACCGCTCGATCCCCGGCCACGGTCTGACCAACGCCGCCGCGCTCGACGCGGCCGGTGTCGCCCCCTGGGCGCGCACCCACGCCGAGTTGGCCCCGCTGCTGGACCGGGCGATACGCTCGGAGTCCGCGGTGCCGGCGCCCTGGGGCGTCGACCCGGTCGGACTGCTGCTGGAGTCCGCGGGCCTCGGCCACCTGGCCGCGGCGGCCCCCGGTGTGGTCCTGCCGCTGGGTGCCGCGAGGGAGGCGATGGACTCGATGGAGATGGAGAAGGCCCGATGAACCGCGTCGTGAAGACGGCCGCCGGGATCGCCGGCGGTCTGGCCCTGGCCCACGCCGCTCCGGCGCTCACCTCGATCCAGCCGCTGGAGCCGCTGCGGACCAAGCTCTTCCCCGGCTACGGCGGTCAGGGCGACGCGAACCACATCGCGCTGAGCTTCGACGACGGCCCCGACCCGATCTCCACCCCGCGGTTCCTGCGGCTGCTGGAGAAGCGGGATGTCAAGGCCACGTTCTTCCTGCTCGGCTTCATGCTGGAGCGCGACCCCGCGCTCGGCAAGGAGATCGTCGCGGCCGGCCACGAGATCGCCGTCCACGGCTACCTGCACCGCCCGATGGTCGTCCGCACGCCGCGTGCCACGCGCGACGACCTCACCCGCGCCCGTGACCTCGTCGCCGAGGCGACGGGCGTCGCCCCCCGCTGGTACCGCCCGCCGTACGGCATCGCCACGACGGCGGCGCTGACGACCGCCCGCGGCCTCGGCATGACGCCGGTCCTGTGGACCTCCTGGGGCGCGGACTGGCGCGCGGGCGCGACCGGCACCTCCGTCTACCAGACGGTCACCCGCAACCTCCGCGGCGGCGGCACGATCCTGCTCCACGACTCGGACTGCACCTCGGCCCCCGCCTCCTGGACCGCGACCCTCGCCGCACTCCCGCGCCTGCTGGACCACTGCGAGGAGCAGGGCTGGTCCGTCGGCCCGGTCGGCGAGCACGGCCTGTAGTCGCACTTTGCCAGGGGCGCGGGGAACCGCGCGGGAAACCCACCCCAGGCGGATGGCCCTGCGCGTTGAGGACCAGCGGCACGCCGGTGGCTTGGCGCGCAGTTCTCCGCGCCCCTGGCAAAGGGCACACTGGCTCATCGGAGCAGGGCGAGCGTCCCCGGCGTCAGCATCAGGGCGGCGATGTTCCAGGCGTCGTCCGCGCCGCAGTGGTGGCGGCCCTCCAAGGGGAGGCCGGCGCGGCTGAGGGCCTGGGCCATGCCCGGGCGCTTGCGCAGCCCGTTCGCCTCGGTGAAGACCGCCTTCGCGTTGGTGTGCCGGGCGCCGAAGGGATACGCGACGCCGGTCGCGCCGCACTGGCGGGTGAACTGGTGCCGGTCGTAGTCGCCCCAGCTCGCCCACGGCCGGACCCCGGCCGCATGCTCGGCGGCCAGCCATCGGCACGCCTCGGCGAAGGAGACCCCGCCGTCCACCTCGCGCTGCGTCAGCCCCGTCAGCTCCGTGCAGAACGGGCTCACCCGCGACCGCGCGGGCCGCACCACCAGGCGGTGCTTGGCCACACGCTCGCCCCGGGCGAGGTCCACCACCGTCAGCCCGATCTCGATGATCTCGTTCGCGGCGCCCGCCGGAGGAGCGCCCTCCCAGCAGGTCGCCTCCACGTCGACGACGTTCAGCAGGTGTGGTGTCCAGTCCATCCTGGCACGGTAGCGACAGCGTTCGGCGCCTGGCACCCGGATTTCGCTCAGGCGGCGCAGACCGTCCGGCCGAGCCCGGCGGTTCACAGCCGCCCGGCCTCCCGGAGCCGGCTCAGGAACCGCCGCGTCCGTTCGTGCTGCGGATCGCCGAAGACCTGTTCCGAGGTGCCCCGCTCCAGGATGACACCGTCCGCCAGGAAGCAGACCTGATCGGCGACATCCCGTGCGAACGCCATCTCGTGGGTGGCCAGCACCATGGTGCGGCCCTGCTCCTTGAGGTCGCGGACGACGGAGAGGACCTCGGTCACCAGCTCCGGGTCGAGAGCCGCGGTGATCTCGTCGAGCAGCAGCACGCGCGGCTCGGAGACGATCGCGCGGACCAGCGCGACGCGCTGCTGCTGGCCGCCGGAGAGGCGGTCCGGGTACTCCTTGGCCTTGGCGGCGAGCCCGAGCCGGTCCAGCAGTTCGAGCGCCTGGCGCTCGGCCTCGGCCCGCGGCACGCGGTGGACCCGGCGGGGGCCGAGGGTGATGTTCTCCAGCACGTTCAGGTGCGGGAAGAGGTTGTACGCCTGGAAGACCACGCCGATGCGGCGCCGCACGGCGTCCGCGTCGACGCGCGGGTCGGTGATGTCCTCGCCGTCCAGCCAGATCGCGCCGTCCTCGATCTCCTCCAGCAGGTTCGCGCAGCGCAGCAGCGTGGACTTGCCGGAGCCGGAGGCGCCGATGAGGACGGTGACGGAGTGCTCGGCCACGTCCAGGCTGACGTTGTCGAGGATGACGTGCTCGCCGAAGGCCTTGCGGACCGACTCGAAGCGGAGGACGGGCGCGACGGCGGTCATACGACGCCTCCCTGCGTGCGGCGGCGGTCCATGCGGCGGGTGAGCCAGTCGGCGTAGCGGGTCATCGGCACCGTGAGGATCACGAAGCCGAGGCCGGCGACGACGAGCGGCGTGTAGTTGAAGCTCTCGGCGACCTGGATGTGCGCGGCGGCCACGGCGTCGATCGCGCCGCCGACGTAGACCAGGCCGGTGTCCTTCTGCAGCGACGCCATGTCGTTGACGAGCGCCGGGATCACGCGGCGGACGGCCTGCGGCAGCACCACGAAGCGCATGGTCTGCGTGTAGGTCAGGCCGATCGAGCGGGCGGCGGCTCGCTGGCTCGGGTGGACGGACTCGATGCCGGCGCGGAAGACCTCCGCCACGTAGGCGGAGTAGTTGATCACCAGCGCGACGCCGCCCAGGACGATCGGGTCGTTGGTGACGCCCTGCAACTGCAGCGCGGGCACACCGAAGACGATCAGCAGCAGCAGGATGATCAGCGGGAAGCCGCGGAAGAAGTCCACGTACGCCGTGGCCAGCATGCGCAGCGGCAGGAAGACCGGGCCGCGCAGCGTCCGCACCGCGGCGATCAGCAGACCGAGCACCAGGATGGTCGGGCCGCAGACCGCCAGCAGCTCCAGGTTCAGCACGAAGCCGTGCAGCACCGGGGAGATCGCCTCGCGGGCGTAGTGCCCGTTGAGGAAGGTCTTCTGTGTCACCGGCCAGCCGGGGGAGCCGGTGACGACGAAGAACAGCACCGCCGCCACGGCGAGCGTGCTCGCCGCGGCGATGAGCGCCGAGCGCCGGGTGCGGGAGCGGCGGTAGGCCTCGCGGGCCACCCGCCGCTCGGACGGCACGTACGGGGCTCGGGCGACGCCGGTGTCGTCGCTCGCCCCGGGCGGGCCCACCGAGGGCACGCTCACGTCGGACTCACTCACTTGAGGGCTCGCTCACTTCGGACGCGGTTGCTTGACGCGTGGTCTGACGCGGTTACTTGAGGACGGGCGCCGAGTCGGCGGCCGGCAGCCACTTCTTGGCCAGCTGGTCCAGGGTGCCGTCGGCCTTGAGGGCGTCCACGGCCTGCGAGACGCAGGAGGTCAGCGCGCTGCCCTTGGCGAGCACCAGGCCGAACTGCTCCGGCTTGCCGTCGGCCGTGGCCGAGCCGCTCGGGAACTGGCCGACGATCTTGGCGTCGGTGACCTGGGCAGAGGTGATGTAGAAGGCCGTCGGCAGGTCGACCACGATCGCGTCGATCTGGTGGTTCTTCAGCGCGGCGCTGGCCAGGTCGGTGCTGTCGAAGACGGCGGGCTGGGTGCTCGGCTTGACGACGTTCTGCACCACGGTCAGGCCGGTGGTGCCGACCTGGGCGCCGATCTTCGCGCCCTTGAGCGCGGCGACCGTCGTGGCGCCCGCGTACTTGGAGTCCTTCAGCGTGATGACGGCCTGGCGCACGTCGTAGTAGCCGGAGGAGAAGTCGACGGCGTTCTTGCGCTCGTCGGTGATCGAGACCTCGTTGATGTCGAAGTCGAACTTCTTCTGCCCCGGGGCGACGACGCTGTTGAACGGCGCGACGGTCCAGGTGACCTTCGAGGTGCCGTAGCCGAGCTGCTGGGCGACCGCGTAGGCGACGGCGGACTCGAAGCCCTTGCCGTCGGACGGCTTGTTGTTGTCGAACCACGGGTCGTAGGCCGGGTTGTCGGTGCCGACCGTCAGCGTGCCCGAGGACAGCGTCGGGAGGGCGCCCTTGGCGCAGGTGGCCGCGGCGGGGGAGCCGGACGCGGCCGAGGCGGAGCCGCTCGCGCTGCCGCTGGACTGCGGCGCACACCCGGCGAGCATCAGGACGGCCGCGCCGGCGGCGGCGCTGAGCAGACGGGAGGTCTTGAGCAGGGCGTTCACGATGACTCCTGGTTGGACGGCAAGTGGCGGCAGCCTACCTACCAGTTGTCACAGGAGGGTGAAGCACCCACTCCGTATCGCGCTGCGTCTCATATCGCGGACGAAAATCTCCCCCATGGTGACCATCCGTGACAAGCGCCACGCCAGCGGTTGCGGTCTCCTCTTGAACAACAGAACCTTCTGTATATACGGTGGCACCACCACAGTTTCTTTCGTTCAGGCAGGGTCCTCATGGAAAATCTCTCGTCGACGCTCCCCGCGGCAGACAAATCCACTGCGGATCTCGCGGGTAACCCGGCCTGGCTGCGCCTCAAGGCCGCGGTCGAGGCGATGCGACCGCTCCAGTCCAAGGACGGGTCGATCGACCTCAACGTCCGCGGCGCGTCCACCAAGGACGAGGCCGACGCGCAGCTGGCCGCGATCACCGCCGCCATCGGCGAGCTCGCCCCGCTCTTCCCGCACGACAAGGCGTACCTCGACGCGGTCGTGCTGGACCTGGTGCGCTGGGCCGCCTCCGGCTACGCCGTGCCGGACTTCCTCGACTCGCTGCTGGCCTTCCAGCCTGCCGAGCAGCGCGTGGACGGCCTGGCCCACCTGGTCGTCTTCCCGATGTACACGCAGAACGGCAACCCGGACCGCAACCTGGAGGCCGTGCTGCTCCACGTGGTCTGGCCGGAGTGGCTCTCCGAGCTGGAGCGCACCCGCTACGACAACCCGATGTTCGTGCCGATCACGTTCGTGGACTTCACGGCCGGCTACGACACCAACTCGGCGGTGCTCTTCCCGGAGACGGTCTCGGTGCGCGAGGTGCCGGAACGTTTCACCTGGGGTGGCATCTTCTGCGACCGCGAGGCCGCCCGCTTCCGCGCCGTCTCCAACGCCTCCGTGCGGACCCTCGGTCTGGAGATCCCCGAGGACGCCGCCAGGCTGCTGGCCGACCAGGAGCTGGCGCAGCAGACCTTCGTCCTGTGGGACCTGGTCCACGACCGCACCCACAGCCACGGCGACCTGCCGTTCGACCCCTTCATGATCAAGCAGCGCTCCCCGTTCTGGATGTACGGGCTGGAGGAGCTGCGCTGCGACCTGACGGCCTTCAAGGCCGCGGTCGAGCTGGAGGCCGAGGGCAACGAGCACGGCCGCAACGTCCAGTACGCGATCCTCTTCGACCGGATGTTCCGCTTCCCGGTCTCCGGCGGTCGCGTCCGCAACTACGACGGCCTCGGCGGACAACTGCTCTTCGCGTACCTGCACAAGCACGACGCGCTGCGCTGGACCGACAACAAGCTGCACATCGACTGGCAGCGCGCCCCGCAGGTCACCAACGACCTGTGCGCGGAGATCGAGAAGCTCTACCGCGACGGCATCGACCGCCCGAAGACGGCCCACTGGCTCGCCGCCTACGAGCTGGTCGCCACCTACCTGACCCCGCACCCGGCCTCCACCTGGGCCAAGGGCGCCGACGCGCTGCCCTTCGCCGAGCACACCGAGGCCAAGGCTCTCAACAAGGCGCTCTGCGACGCCGTGCTGCCGGACGAGTTCCCGCTCAGCATGTTCTTCGAGGCGCTGTCCAAGAAGCTGTCCGGCGTCATCGCCTCCACCTCCGGCATGACCGGCACCACCGTTCTGGAGAACGCAGCGTGAGTGAGCTCTCGACCGTCGACCTCAAGGGCCGCGTCGTCGCCGTCGCCGGCGCCACCGGCATGGCCGGCCGCGCCACCGTGCTGCGCCTGGCCCAGGCCGGCGCGACCGTCTCCTGCGGCGACATCGACGCCCGCCGCCTGGACGAGCTGATGGACTCCGTCCGTCGCGCCGTCCCCGGCGCGATCGTCGTCGGCCAGGTCGTCGACCTGCTCGACCCGCAGGCCGCCCGCGACTGGGCCGACCACGTCGAGGCCGAGCACGGCCGCGTCGACGGCCTGGTGCACCTGGTCGGCGGCTGGCGCGGCAGCAAGACCTTTGCCGACACCGACCTGGCCGACTGGGACTTCCTGCACGACATGCTCGTGCGGACCCTCCAGCACACCAGCCTCGGCTTCCTGGAGGCGCTGCAGCGCAGCGACGACGCCCGCTTCGCGATCATCTCGGCGGCCGGGGCCCACAAGCCCACCGGCGGCAACGCCGCCTACGCGACCGCCAAGGCCGCGGCCGAGGCGTGGACGCTGGCCATGGCCGACTCGCTGAAGGACTCCTCGGCCGCGGCTGCCATCCTGGTGGTGAAGGCGCTGGTCTCCCCGGAGATGCGCGCCGAGAAGCCGAACGCCAAGTTCGCCGGGTTCACCGAGACCGCCGACCTCGCCGAGCAGGTCGTCTCCCTGTGGGCCCGCCCCGCCGCCGACGTGAATGGAACGCACCTGTGGCTGACGCCCCAGTGAACGACGCTGTGACCGACGTAGTGACCGAGGCCAAGCGCCGTCACGACCCCGCCGTGCGCGGATTCGCCAGCGACAACTACGCCGGCATCCACCCGGAGATCCTGGCCGCCCTGGCCGTGGCCAACGACGGCCACCAGATCTCCTACGGCGAGGACGCCTACACCGAGCACCTCCAGGACGTCTTCAAGGCGCACTTCGGTGAGCGGGCCCAGGCCTACCCGGTCTTCAACGGCACCGGTGCCAACGTCACCGCCCTCCAGGCGCTGCTGCCCCGCTGGGGCGCGGTCGTGGCCGCCGCCACCGCCCACATCAACGTGGACGAGGGCGGCGCGCCGGAGAAGATGGGCGGCATCAAGCTGCTCACCGTCCCCACCCCGGACGGCAAGCTCACCCCCGAGCTGATCGACCAGCAGGCCTGGGGCTTCGGCGACGAGCACCGCGCGCAGCCGCTCGCGGTCTCCATCACCCAGTCCACCGAGCTGGGCACCCTCTACACCCCGGACGAGATCCGCGCGATCTGCGACCACGCCCACCAGCTGGGCATGCTCGTCCATGTCGACGGCTCCCGCCTGGCCAACGCGGCGGCGACCCTCGGCCTGCCGTTCCGCGCGTTCACCACGGACGCGGGCGTGGACGTGCTGTCCTTCGGTGGTACGAAGAACGGCCTGATGCTGGGCGAGTGCGTGGTCGTGCTCAACCCGGACGCGGTCAGGAACATCACCTTCCTGCGCAAGACCTCGATGCAGCTGGCCTCCAAGATGCGCTTCATCTCGGTCCAGTTCGAGGCCCTGCTGGCCGGTGACCTCTGGCTGCGCAACGCGTCCCACGCCAACGCCATGGCCAAGCGCCTGGAGACGGCGGTCGCCGGGATCGGCGGCGTCGAGGTGGTCCGTCCGGTCCAGGCCAACGCGGTCTTCGCGATCCTCCCGCGCGAGGTGAGTGAGCGGCTGCAGAAGCGGTTCCGCTTCTACTTCTGGAACGAGCACACGGGCGAGGTCCGCTGGATGTGCTCCTTCGACACGACGGAGGCCGACATCGACGCCTTCGCCGCGGCGATCGCCGAGGAGATGGGCCGCTAAGGGCTCGTTGCACTCTCCAGGGGCGCGGGGCTCTGCTGATCAGCGGCTCCGCCGCGGGGCGCGACAAGCCACCCTGTGTGGCGAGTCGCCGAACGAGCAGGGCCATCCGCACCGGGTGGTCGCTCGCGCAGTTCCTCGCGCCCCTGTCGTGCCTGCGCCTCTGCATAAGCGCGGCTTGGGGCCACCACAAGGGAATTGGCCGTGGTGCCGGCGGGCCCCGGCCGGGACGATGGCGGGATGGACCTTGATCTCGTCGCCCGGGAGTTCGCGCCCGGGACCGTGTACCTCAACACCGCCGGCATGGGCCTGCCGCCCGCCCGTACCGTGGCAGCACTGGCCGAGGCGATCGCCGAGCAGGCCGCGGGCCGGGCCGACGTGGTCGCGTACGACGGGCCCGTCGGCGCCGCCAGGCGCGCCTTCGCGCGCCTGGCGGGAGTCGCGGAGCGTCAGGTGGCTGTCGGGGCAACCGCGTCGGAGCACGTGGGAGTGGTGGCCGCCGCCCTGCCCGAAGGGGCGGAAGTGCTGGTGGCCGCAGGCGAGTTCACCTCGGTGACCGCACCGTTCCAGCACCGCCCGGGGCTGCGGGTGCGGGTCGCCCCGCTGGAGCACCTCGCCGAGGCGGTGACGCCGGGGACGGCGCTGGTGGCCGTCAGCCTCGTGCAGTCCGCCGACGGCCGCGTCGTCGACGCGGCCGCGGTGCGGGAGGCGACTCGCCGCGTTGGCGCCCGGCTGCTGCTGGACGCCACCCAGGCCGCCGGTTGGCAGCCGCTCGCGCCGTACGCCGCCGAGGCGGACTACCTCGTCTGCGCCGGCTACAAGTGGCTGCTCACCCCGCGCGGGGTTTCCTTCTTCGCGGTCGCGGCCGAGGCGATGGACGGGCTGCGCCCGATCGCGCCCGGCTGGTACGCGGGCGAGGACCCGTGGGCGAACTGCTACGACGAGGTCGAGCTCGCCCGGTCCGCGCGGCGGTTCGACCACAGCCCCGCCTGGCTGCCGTTCGTCGGCGCCGCGAGCTCCCTCGCACTGGTCGAGGAGCTCGGCCCCGCCCGTATCAACGCCCACGACCTGGCGCTGGCCGGCCGCTGCCGCGAGGGCCTGCGGGCGCTGGGCCACCGGCCGGTGGAGGCGGACTCGGCGATCGTCTCCGTCGCCGGGCTCGGTGACCTGGCCAAGCGGCTGGCCGAGCAGGAGGTCCGGGTCAGCGCCCGGGCCGGCGGTCTGCGGCTCTCCTTCCACCTCTACAACAACGAGGCGGACGTGGACCGGCTGCTGGGCTACATCCCGCCCGCGACCCGCAGCACCGCGCCGGTGGCGTAACTCGCGTCGGCGGAGAAGAACCAGGCCACGGCGCCGGAGATCTCCTCCGGCTGCGCGCAGCGGCCGAGCGGGATGTTCGGGGCCCGCTTGGCCGGGCGCTCCGGGTCCGGGTGGAACTCCGTCCAGACCGTCCCCGGCGCGACGCAGTTGACCCGGATGCCGCGCGGCCCGAGCTCCTTGGCCAGACCGACCGTCATCGCGTCGACCGCCGCCTTCGCGGCGGCGTAGTGCACGTACTCGCCGGGGCTGCCGAGCGTGGCCGCGCCGGAGGAGATGTTGACGATCGCGCCGGCCACGCCCGACTCCGTCATCGCGCGTACGGCGGCGCGGGCGCAGAGCAGGTAGCCGGTCACGTTGACGTCGACCGAGCGACGGATGCCTTCCGGGTCCGCCTCGGCGAGCGGCCCGTACGGGCCGGGCACGCCCGCGTTGTTGACCAGGCCGGTGACCGGCCCGAGCCCGGCCTCGGCGGCCGCGGCGAACAGCCGGTCCACGTCGGCCTGCGCGGTGGTGTCCGCCTGGACGGTCACGCAGCGGCGACCCTCCGCGCGCACCTGTCCGGCGACCCGCTCGGCCGCGTCGGCGTCCGCGCGGTAGCCGAGGACCAGGTCGTGCCCCTCGCGGGCCAGGCGCAGCGCGACGGACGCTCCGATACCCCGGCTCGCGCCGGTGACGACGGTTACCTGTCGGTCGGTCAAGACTTCCCCCAGATGTTCCTTGCTCCGGACGGCGTCCAGGACGCCTGTTGTACGGTAACTCCCATGTCGAAGCACATCACCATCCGGGTGGACGAGGAGTTCCACGCCCGGCTGGCGGCGCGGGCGGCGGCCGAGGGGACCACGATCACGGCCCTGGTCACCGAGGCCGCGCGGCGCGAGCTCGACCCGGACCGGCAGCGCTTCCTCGAGGCGGCGGCCGAGTTCAACACGTCCGAGAACTGGGCGTACTTCCAGGAGCGGTTCGGCGGGAAGAAGTCCGCGTGAAGGCAGCAGAGGAAGCGGTGAAGGCCGACGAGGCCTGGGCCTGGAACGTGCTCGCGCACCACCTGCCGTCCGATCCGACGGTCTGGGATCCTTCCGCGATCAGCGCGGCGATCGCCCGGCACGCCAGCGACGTCGTCCTGATCGCCGACGATCCCCCGCGCGACGTCCACTGGCGCGCGGCCGCGCTGCTGCACACCCTCTCCGTCTGCCCGCCGCTCGACTCCCCGATGAACGAGTTCTACGCCGCGACCCTGACCCGCTCGTACCTGGCGATGGCTGACGTCAAGCCACTGCCCAACAGCTTCGCGCTGGCGGATCTGGTCGAGCACGCGAAGGAAGGCCGCAACGACGTCTTCGCCACGGCGGAGGCGCTGCGCAAACTGACGGACTGAACGAGCCGGCGCATCAGCGACTGCGGGGGCCGCATGGCAGTGGGAGTGGTGTTCTACGCGTTCTTCGGTCTGGGGTGGCTGCTGGCCGGACTGGGTCATTTCGGCGGCACCGTGACAGGCGTGGCCGGTCTGTGCGGCCTGCTCGTCGCCGTGGCACTCGTGCTCGCCGCGCGGCGCCTGCCCGCACCGGTGGACCGGAGGCTTCCCGCCGCCCAGCGGCGGCGCTTCGGGCAGGTCAACGCGGTGCAGTGGCTGCTGATCGCCGCGATCGTGGCGGGCTGCGTCCTGGGCGGGGTGCCGGTGCTGGTCATGCCGCTCGTCGCGGTGGTGGTCGGGCTCCACTTCATTCCGCTGGCGCGGGTCTTCGCCGAACCCCGGATGGCCGCCACGGGCGCCGTCCTCACCGCCCTGGGCCTGTGCGGCCTGGCCGCGCGGGCGGCGGGTGCGAGCGCGGGGACGGTCTTCACCCTCGTCGGCGTCGGCTGCGCGCTGACCCTGTGGGTGACGGCGCTGTGGACCGTGGCGGGATCCCGCGGTGCCGCGACCACCCCGCCTACCTGAAGTGCACCAGGATCCGTCCCGGGTTGCGCGGGTCCTCCTCGCGGGAGGCGTACAGGCGCCGGATGTGCTTCTGGTCCAGGAAGGCGAGCACCCGCTGCTTCAGCTTGCCCGACCCCTTGCCGGGGATGATCTCGGCGACGGGCTCGCCCGACTGCGCGCAGGCGAACAGGAACTGCCGCAGGGCCAGCTCGATGTCGCGGTTGTTGCGGAAGAGCGGGTGGAGGTCGAGGCTGCGCATCGGGGTCCCTGGGCTCAGTGGTCGCGCGGATCGGGGCGGTCGAGGTTCCAGTGCCGGACGGTCTGGCAGAGCCAGCCCTCGTCGGACTCGCGCGGTATCAGCGAGATGCGGGTGACCGTGCGCTGGCCGCCCTCGTGGTCTCCGTAGAGGAGGTCGACGTTGATCCGCTGACGGTTCTTCACCTGGTCCACCAGTGCGCCGAAGGCCGGGTCCTCGGGGTCGCGCAGGGCCGCGTGCCAGGTGCCGTGGTCGGCGGGCGCGACGTACATGTCGATGCCCTGGCGGCGGAACGCGGACGGGTCGACGGGCGCGTCGCCCTCGCGCAGGGACCAGCCGTGGACGATGCCGAGGCCGGGGCCGAGGTTGCGCAGGGCCGCGCCGAGGTAGACGACGTCCTCGCTCACGTGCGCGTAGCCGTCCGCGCCGGTCAGGTGCGTGCGGTGGCCGTCGCTCCAGATGAGCTTCTGCTGCGGATCGGAGGGCCGGGCGCTGACCAGGACGGGACGCAGCGAGACCTGAAGGGCCCGCTCGGCCGAGCGGGCCGCGCGGTCCGCCGAGCGGATCGAGGCGAAGCTCGCCACCGCGAGTACCAGCGTCCCACCCGCCGTCAGCACGGACGAGACCGTGCCCCAGTCGATCGCCATCCGTCCAACCCCCCGGTCCGTGCACGATTCCAGTCGTCCGGCGGATGGATCACCGCCGGTCGGTGGTGATCTGATCAGATCTCGGCGGATCTTGTCGGACCTGCCGCAGCGTAGTCGCCTCGTGCCAAACGCACACGTTCGAGTGAGTTTCCTCTGGAGTTCCTGTGGGACACCTCCCCAGGACACGTACTGGCGAATGAATCTGCGACGGGTCTCCGGTGGGTCCCTGGGCCTTGGGCGCCCCCGCATGAGGGATGCTGTGAGGGTTGCTTACATCGGGACCGATCGGCAAGAACCGCAGATCCCGGACAAGCGTCTCAAGAGGCGCACATCTGATCGATGAGCGGTAGCGAAGCGCGAAAGGCAGGAACCGTATGGGAGCGATCTCTCGCAGGAACATGCTCGCCGGGGGAGCGGTCGCCACGGCGGCGGCGCTGGGCGTGTCCGCCTGCGGTCGCTCCGGCGGCGGCACGCGGGCCGCGGGCGGCGACGGCAAGCCGGCCGGCGGTGCCTCGTCCAGTCCGTCCGTCGACGCGAGGCCGGTCAACCTGATCGGCGACGGCTCGATGGCCGACACCGGCCCACAGCCGAACCAGCCGGTCTTCGAGAAGCTGCAGCCCGGCCAGCGGCCGCCGCAGTTCGTCGTCTTCTCCTGGGACGGCGCCGGCGAGGACAGCAAGCAGTTGTTCTCGCACTTCCGCGCGGTCGCGCAGGAGGTCAAGGCGACGATGACCTTCTTCCTCTCCGGCATCTACGTGCTGCCCGAGGGCAAGAAGCACCTCTACCTGCCGCCCGGCCACCGTGCCGGCGCCTCCGACATCGGCTACCTCGCCGACGACCACGTCAAGGCGACGCTGGAGCAGACCCGTGGGGCGTGGCTGGAGGGCCACGAGATCGGCACTCACTTCAACGGCCACTTCTGCAGCGCGACCAGCGGCGTGGGCACCTGGTCGCCCGAGCAGTGGCGCAGCGAGACCGAGCAGGCCATGGACTTCGTGGCCAACTGGAAGACCAACACCGGCTTCCACGACCTCGACCCGCTGCCCTTCGACTACCGCAAGGAACTGATCGGCGGGCGCACTCCGTGCCTGCTGGGCCAGAACCAGTTCCTGCCGACGGCCGCCGCGATGGGCTTCAAGTACGACGCGAGTTCGCCCGGCGGCAACCAGATGTGGCCGGACAAGAAGCACGGCCTGTGGGACTTCCCGCTGCAGTCCATCCCGTTCCCCGGGCACAGCTTCCAGGTGCTGTCGATGGACTACAACATGATGGCCAATCAGAGCGGCGGCAACCCCAAGGGCGACCCGTCCAAGCGCGCCTACTGGCAGCAGCAGTCGTACGGCTCGTACATGGCGGGCTTCAACCGCGCCTACACGACCAACCGGGCCCCGTTCTTCATCGGGAACCACTTCGAGAGCTGGAACGGCGGCATCTACATGAAGTCCGTCGAGCAGGCGCTGCGCGAGATCGCGGCCAAGCCCGACGTGCGGCTGGTCTCGTTCCGGCAGATGGTGCAGTGGCTGGAGGCCCAGGACCCGGCGGTGCTGGCGAAGCTGCGCACCCTGAACGTCGGGCAGAAGCCGGCCGACTGGAAGACCTACACCTCCGCCACACCCGTCTGACCTGCGCACCTGCCGTTCGTCGCCACTGCCCCCGCCGATCGGCGGGGGCAGAACAGGGACCTCGGAGTGACGAAACCCGGACCGGGCCGGGCCAAGCTGGTACCTGTACTGATACCTCCTCAGTCGTCCAGCCCGCGTTCCACCGCGCGTCCCACCCGGAGCCGTCCTTGACCTCGACCGCCGCCATGCCGCGCGCCCCGCGCGAGAGGGTGACGCACGTCAGTGCGCGCACCGCCGTCTGGTACCTGCGGATCGTGGCGTGCCTCAACCTGTTCGCCGCGGTCTCGCTGAGCTTCCGCGAGCAGGTCCGGCACCACAACCACGGTGACTTCTACACCCCCTACCTGCTGACCGCCGGGTTCAGCTCGGCCGCGTTCGCGGTCTTCATGTCCGTGATGATGAACCGGCACAAGCGGGCCGCCTGGATCGCCAACACGATCCTGTCCGGGCTGCTGCTGATCGCCCTGCTGCTTTCCCTCGTCGAGCACCCGGGCGTGCGCTCGCACTGGTTCAACTGGGCGACGCTCGGGGTGCTGCTCGTCTTCCAGACGGCGCTGGTGCTCGGGCGCGACGAGTTCCGCGCCAAGGGCGACCCGGCCAACCCGCGGCTCGCCGGTGGTGTGCTCGTGGGCGGCGGCCTGGTGACGCTGCTCGCCGGCACCGGCCTGCTCAGCCTCACCGCGGCCGGCCGCGGGGCGACGCTGGGCGACCGCGTCGAGTACGTGATCTACCGGGCGATCACCCTGAACTCGGAGGGCTCGCAGTTCTTCGAGGTCGCCGTGCCGCGCTGGATCGACATCACCGTCAACGTGCTGAGCGTCGGCGTCCTGGTGCTGGTCACCTACGCGCTGTTCCGCGCCCCCAAGGGCAAGGAGTACCTCAGCCACGAGGACGAGACCCGGCTGCGCGGCCTGCTGGAGCGCCACGGCGCGCGGGACTCGCTCGGCTACTTCGCGCTGCGGCGCGACAAGTCCGTCATCTTCTCGCCCAGTGGCAAGGCGGCCGTCACCTACCGCGTGGTCGGGGGCGTCTCGCTGGCCTCCGGCGACCCGATCGGCGACGTCGAGGCGTGGCCGGGCGCGATCGAGAAGTGGCTGGAGCAGGCCCGCGAGCACGCCTGGACCCCGGCCGTCACCGGCGCCAGCGAGGAGGCCGGCGTCGTCTACGCCCGCCACGGCCTGGACGCCCTGGAGCTGGGCGACGAGGCGATCGTCGAGGTCGCCGACTTCTCCCTGGAGGGCCGCTCGATGCGCGGCGTCCGCCAGGCCCACAACCGCGTCCGCCGCGCCGGCTACACCGTCTCCGTCCGCCGCCACGCGGACATCGCCGAGGCGGAGATGGACACCCTCATGGTCGACGCCGACCGCTGGCGCGACGGCGGCACCGAGCGCGGCTGGTCCATGGCGCTGGGTCGCCTGGGCGACCCGGACGACGGCCAGTGCGTGATGCTGGAGTGCAAGGACGCCGACGGCGAGCTGCGAGCCCTGCTGAGCTTCGTCCCGTGGGGCGAGCAGGGCCTCTCGCTCGACCTGATGCGGCGCGACCGCGACAGCGACAACGGCCTGATGGAGTTCATGGTCATCGAGCTGTTGCAGCAGGCCCGCTCGATCGGTGTGGAGCGCGTCTCGCTGAACTTCGCGGTCTTCCGCGCGGTCTTCGAGCGGGGAGGCAAGCTGGGCGCGGGGCCGTTCCTGCGGGCGTGGCGCTCGGTGCTGGTCTTCTTCTCGCGCTGGTGGCAGATCGAGTCCCTCTACCGGGCGAACGCGAAGTACCGCCCGCAGTGGGAGCCCCGCTACGTCCTCTTCGAGCGCAGCCGCGACCTCCCGCGCATCGCCCTCGCGAACGCGTGCGTCGAGGGCTTCATCTCCCAGCCCCGCCTTCCCGCGCTCCCACGCGGCCGGCGCCGTGCGGCCGTGCAGGTGGAGCGGGCCCCGGAACGCGAGCTCCAGCACGTGGCGTGACCCGCCAGGGGCGCGCGCCCCTGGCGGTGCCACCGCACCTCAGCGGAATTCGTGCACGACCTCGATCTCGCCGAGGATGTGCACGTTGAACTCGTCCAGTTCCTCGGCCGGCACCCACAGCTCCAGGATGGTGCTGCCGCCCGCCTGCTGCACGGGATACCGGCGCAGGAACTCGGTGTCGACCTCGAAGCGCGTGACGAAGCCCGCGCCGTCGTGCTTGACGTTCCAGTCGCGGGCGATGCGGATCGCGTAGTCCTCGTTCAGGACCGGGTAGAAGATCGGCTGCTCCGGCAGCCGTGGCGGCCAGGCGCGGAAGCCGAGCTCGCGGACCAGGGCGAGCTCGACCGGGCCGGTGGGGCGCCAGAGGGTCGTGGTGGTGCGGGTGGTGCTCATGGGCACCGGACCCTAGCCGCGGGGGCCGCCCGCGCGCGAAGGGGTTTCCGCGACGGAGAGGGGGAAGGTCGCCGTGACGGCGAAGCCCCCGTCGGGGCTCGGCCCTGCCGAGAGCGTGCCGCCGAGCTGCTGGGCGCGCTCGTGGAGGCCGATCAGGCCGTGGCCGCCGCTGGGGAGCAGCAGGGGGGTGGCGTCCGGGGAGGCGGCCGTGTTGGTGATGGTCACCTGGAGGGCGTTCGCGACCCGCGTGAGTCGCACGGAGACGGTGGACCCCGGGGCGTGCTTGCGGATGTTCGTGAGGGCCTCCTGGACCGTGCGGTAGGCCGCGCGTTCCACCGGCTCGGGTACCGGTTGCGGCACCGTGTCCGTCACCTCGGTGTGCAGCGCGCAGGACAGGCCGGACTCCGCGACGAGCCGGGGCAGGTCCGCCAGCGTCGGCTGGGGCGTCAGCGGCTTCGCGTCGCCGCCGGCGGCCCGCAGGACGCCGACCATCTGGCGCAGCTCCTGCAGGGTCTTCACGGACAGCTGCCGGATCGTGCGCGCGGTGTCCTTCGTCGCCTCGGGGTCGCCCGCGCGGACCTGGAGCGCGCCGGCCTGGATGGAGATCAGGCTGACCTGGTGCGAGACCACGTCGTGCATCTCCCTGGCCAGTCGGGCCCGCTCCGTGGACAGCACGGACTCGGCCAGCAGCCGCCGCTCGCGCTCCTGACCGCGGGTCAGCTCGTCCAGGCGGACGGCCAGCTCGCGCCGGGTGGTGACGAGCATGCCCAGCGCGATCGGCGCCGCCGCCGTCAGCAGGGCGTACATCGCCGCCAGCGCGGTCGTCCGGTCCCACGCGAGGCTGAAGTCGCCCCAGGGCCAGGGGACGAACTGGGTCAGCGCCACCAGCAGGCCGCCGACCGCGACGGCCCACCGGTTGCGGTAGCGGACCGACACCGAGTAGACCGCGAACATCGGTGCCAGCCAGATGTTGCTGAGCTCCATGCCGGGCAGGGTCGCCAGCAGGACGAGTATCGGCCAGCGCCTGCGCAGCAGCAGCGCGGCCGCGGCGACCAGTGAGGTGATCATCTCGGTGGTCGAGGTCAGGTCGTTGGCGAGC
Source organism: Streptacidiphilus sp. MAP12-33 (assembly GCF_041261265.1). Classification (NCBI taxonomy): domain Bacteria; kingdom Bacillati; phylum Actinomycetota; class Actinomycetes; order Kitasatosporales; family Streptomycetaceae; genus Streptacidiphilus; species Streptacidiphilus sp. MAP12-33. Next base: position 59,738 of record NZ_JBGCCA010000015.1, on the reverse strand, counting down.
AGCGCGTCCAGCGCGGCCAGCAGCGCCGGGACGGGGACCGTGACCCATGGGCTGAAGTACCAGGGCCGGGCCGGGCCTGCCGGGGCGGGCGCCGGGCCGCTCACTGGCCGTGCCTGGGCGGCACCGACCCGCCGGAGGCCGTGCCACCCGTGCCACCCGTGCCACCCGTGCCGGAGCCGCCGCCCGCGCCCGAGCCGTGGTCGCCGCCCAGCAGGCCCGCCTGGTGTGCGAAGACCGCGGCCTGGACGCGGTTGGCGGTGCCCAGCTTGGCGAGGATCGCGCTGATGTGGTCCTTGACCGTGCCGGTGCTCAGGTAGAGCCGGGCCGCGATGTCCGCGTTGGACAGGCCCTCGCCCAGCAGCGTCAGCACGTCCAGCTCACGCGTGGTCATGGCCGCCAGCCGCGACGCCGTCTGCCGGTCCGGGCCGGAGTCCAGGTAGCCGGCGATGACGGTGTCCGTCACCGCGGGGGAGAGGATCCGGCCGCCGGAGGCCAGCACCCGCACCGCGTGCATCAGCTGCTCCGGGTCGGTGTCCTTGAGCAGGAAGCCGCTCGCACCCGAGCGCAGTGCCGTGCCGATGTACTCGTCGCTGTCGAACGTGGTCAGCATCGCGACCGCGGGCGGCTCGGGCAGCTGCATCAGCCCGCGCAGCACGGTGAGGCCGTCGACGTCGGGCATCCGCACGTCCAGCAGCACGACCTCGGGCCGCAGCCTGGCCACCGTGGCGACGGCGTCGCCGCCGCCGCAGGTGCCGACGACCTCGATGTCCGGGGCCGAGCCGACGATCAGGCTCAGGCCGGAGCGGACGAGTGTCTCGTCGTCGACGATGACCACGTGGATCACAGGCGGACCTTTCGCATTGCTGTGGGCGGGCTGGGTGCGGGGTGTGCGTGGGTGCCCTCGCGTAGAGCCTACGAGGCCGGGCGCGCCGTCGGTGCCGTGTCCGGGCGGGACGCACCCGGGGACGGCTCCGACGCACCCGGACGGGGTCTTGCCGAAGCGGCGTCGAAGGGGAGAGGCTGCCCACGGCGTGCGCGGTTCCAGCGACGGCACCGGACGAGGAGTGATCCATGGCACAGCGGCTGCGCCTGGAGGGGCTGGCCTACGGTGGCGACTACAACCCCGAGCAGTGGCCGGAGGAGGTCTGGGCCGAGGACGTGGCGCTGATGCGGGAGGCCGGGGTCAACCTGGTCAGCCTCGGCATCTTCTCCTGGGCCCGGCTGGAGCCGCGGCCGGGCGAGTTCGACTTCGGCTGGCTGGACCGGATCATCGCGCTGCTGCACGAGGGCGGCATCCGCGTCGACCTGGCCACGCCGACCGCCGCCCCGCCCGCCTGGTTCCAGAAGGCCCACCCGGACGTGCGTCCGGTCACGGCCGACGGCCGGGTTCTCGGCTACGGTGCCCGGCAGACGTACTGCCCGAGCTCGCCGGAGTACGCCGCGGCGGCCGCCCGGATCACCCGTGAGCTCGTCGCGCGCTACGCCGGGCACCCGGCGGTGGTGCTGTGGCACGTCCACAACGAGTACGGCTGCCACGTCGCCCGCTGCTACTGCGAGCGCTCGGCCGCGGCCTTCCGCGACTGGCTGCGGGACCGCCACAAGACCGTGGACGCGCTCAACGAGGCCTGGGGCACCGCCTTCTGGGGCCAGCGCTACGACTCCTTCGACGAGATCGACGCCCCGCGCGAGGCACCGACCGCGGTCAACCCGGCCCAGCAGCTGGACTTCCGCCGCTTCTCCTCGGACGCGTTGCTCGCGCTCTACACGGCCGAGCGCGACATCATCCGCGCCGCCGACCCGGACGTGCCGGTCACCACCAACTTCATGGCCGGGCTCTCGGACAACCTCGACTACTGGTCCTGGGCCCGCGAGGTGGACCTGGTCGCCACCGACCACTACCTGACCGCCGAGCGCGCCGACAACCAGATCGGACTCGCACTCAGCGCCGACCTGACCCGCTCGCTGGCCTTCGGCGAGCCCTGGCTGCTGATGGAGCACTCGACCTCGGCGGTCAACTGGCAGCCGCGCAACATCGCCAAGCGGCCCGGGGAGATGGCCCGCAACAGCCTCGCGCACGTCGCGCGCGGCGCGGACGGCGTGATGTTCTTCCAGTGGCGTGCCTCCCGCGCGGGCGCGGAGAAGTACCACTCCGCGATGCTCCCGCACGCCGGCACGGACACCCGCCTGTGGCGCGAGGTGGTCGACCTCGGCGCCCGCCTGCGCGAGCTCGCGCCGCTGCGCGGCAGCCGGGTGCGGGCGCAGGTCGCGCTCGTGTGGGACTGGGAGTCGCGCTGGGCCCTGGAACTGGAGTACCGGCCCAGCGTCGACCTGGACTTCCGCGAGCGGATCGACGCCTACTACGAGCGGTTGTGGCGGGCCGGGATCACGGTCGACTTCGTCCACCCCGGGGCCGACCTCAGCGGCTACCGGCTTGTCGTCGCGCCCTCGATGTACGTCACCCGCGCCGCCTGGGCGGAGAACCTGCGCGCCTGGGTCCGCTCCGGCGGAACCCTGCTGACCAGCTACTTCACCGGCATCGTGGACGAGAACGACGCCGTCCACCCCGGCGGCTACCCCGGCGCCCTGCGCGACGTGCTGGGTGTGCGCGCGGAGGAGTTCCTGCCGTTGCGCCGTGGCGAGACCACGACGCTGGTCGCCCCGCCCCGCATGGACGGCGCCGCCGCCGCGCCCGGCACGGCCTCCCGATGGGCCGAGGACCTCGCCCTGGAGGGCGCCTCCGCCGTCCTCCAGCACGCCGACGGACCGGCCGCCGGGCGCCCCGCCGTGACCCGCCACGCCTTCGGCGCGGGCACCGCCTGGTACGTGGCCACGGCCCCGGACACCGGCACCCTCGACGCCCTCCTGCGTGCCGCCCTCGCCGACGCGGGCGTACACACCCCGAGCGGCCTGCCGGACGGCGTCGAACGCGTCCGCCGGGTCGGCGCCGACGGGCGTGACCGGGAGATCGTGATCAATCACACCCTGTCCGATGCGACCGTTCCCGGCCCGGAAGGTCCGGTTTCGGTACCTGCCGGAACGGTCCGGGTGCTGGCATCGGAGCCGCTGGAGTCGGTAGGTTCGCCGACGGACCAGTGACCGGCACGTGACCGGCACGTGACCTGAGGGACGGGGAGAGCCGCGTGGGGCAGGGCAGTGCGGGACAGGAACGGGCGCTGGTGTTCGGTACGACGGCGGAGCAGTACGACGCGGCGAGGCCCGGCTACTCGGCCCTCCTGGTCGACACCGTGCTCGACTACGTCGGGAACGCCTCCCCGCGCGCCCTGGAGATCGGCGCCGGGACAGGCAAGGCCACCGTGGCCTTCGCCGGACGCGGCCTGCCGGTGCTCGCCGTCGAGCCGGACCCGCGGATGGCGGAGGTGCTGCGCCGCAACACCACCGCGCTGCCGCAGGTGGACGTCGAGGTCGGGCTGTTCGAGCAGTGGCAGCGGGCAGAGCGCCGCTTCGACCTCCTCTACGCCGCCCAGGCCTGGCACTGGCTCGACCCGGAGACCCGGCGTGACCACACCTTCGACGCGCTGGTCCCAGGCGGCACCGTCGCGCTGTTCTGGAACTTCGCGCCCATGGTCGACCCGGTGCTGCACCGCGAGTTCACCGCCATCGACGCCGACTACGGTACCGAGCTCGGTCGACTGACCGGTCTCGCCACCGAGTTCGAGGGCGAGATCGAGGCCACGGAGGAGAACGGCTGGCCCAGTGTGGACTTCGCGGGCGACCCGCGCTTCACCGACCAGCGCTCGGTGCGCGTCCGTAACGGCCGCACCCGGCACGACGCCGACGCCTGGCTCTCCCGGGTGGCCACCCAGTCCGGTGTGCAGATCCTGGAGCCCGAGCGGCGGGCGACGCTCCTCGCCGCGCTGCGCCGCGTTCTCGACACGCACGGAGCCGGACTGGACACGGAGTGGATCACGGACGTGTTCCTCGCCAGACGTCTCCCGGAGCAGACGCAGGCGTAAGGTGAACGGGTTTGCAGGCTGACGGGGTGGGACACGGCGAGTGAGTACAACCGGGACGACAGTCGTCGCGCAGCGGCGCACACGGCTGGTGACGGGGGAGCTCGGAGCCTCGGACGGACGGATACCGTCCTGGGCGTACAGCTGGGGCACGGCGGCGGTCTTCGCCGTGCTCTACACGGTGCTGTCCGTGCGGCGTCACCAACTGCAGCAGACGGCCGGCTACGACCTCGGCATCTTCGAGCAGGCCGTGCACGCCTACGCGCACCTGCAGGCGCCGGTCACGCCGCTCAAGGGCCTCGGGTTCGACGTGCTGGGCGACCACTTCAGCCCCGTCATCGCGGTGCTGGCGCCCTTCTACCGGATCTTCCCGACCCCGGTGACGTTGCTGGTGGCGCAGAGCGTGCTGCTCTCGCTGGCGATCGTGCCGCTCGCCGACTGGGCGCTGACGGCGCGTGGTCCGCGCACCGCACTGGTGGTGGGGTTCGGTCTCGGCTGCTCGTGGGGCGTCGTGCAGGCGGCGGCGTTCGACTTCCACGAGGTGGCGTTCGCCGTGCCGCTGATCGCGTTCGCGGTGCGCGCGCTCGGTGAGGAGCGGTGGCGCGCGGCCGCGTTGTGGTCGCTGCCGCTGCTGCTCGTCAAGGAGGACCAGGGGCTGACGGTCGCGGCCGTCGGCGTCTACCTCGCGCTGCGCGGCCCGCGCCGCCTCGGCCTGTGGATCGCCGCCGCGGGCGCGCTCGGCACCTGCGTGGAGGTGCTGCTGGTGCTGCCCGCCGTCAACGTCCACGGCGGGTTCGACTACTGGCAGCAGATCACCGGTGGCGGCAGCGCCACCACCGGCGGCGTCACCGCGGCGGGCGGCGGCGGCTCGCTCATCGGCCTGCTGGCGCACCTGCCCTGGCCGCCGGTCAAGTGGCTGACGCTGCTGATGCTGTTGGCGCCGACGGCCTTCTTCGCGCTGCGCTCGCCGCTGACGCTGCTGTGCGCACCGACGCTGCTGTGGCGCTTCGCCTCCGGCAACTCGCACTACTGGGGCGTCGCCTACCACTACAGCGCGGTACTGATGCCGATCGTCTTCGGCGGCTTCGTCCACGCGCTGACCAGAAGCCGGCTCTCCTGGCGGCGCGGGCGCGCGATGCTGGCGGCCAGCGCCGCCTTCACGCTGGCGACGCTGCCCTTCTTCCCGTTGCGCGAACTCGCGCTGCCACCCCAGTGGGTCACCCCGACCCACGTACAGACGGCGGACGCGATCCTCGGCCAGATCCCGGACGGGGTGAAGGTGGCGGCCAGCAACCGCCTCGCGGCCCAACTGGTCCACCGGGACACGGTGACCCTGGTCTGCATGCGCGACGCCTCGGCCGACGCCGACTGGGTCGTGGTCGACTCGACCGACTCCAAGGCCATCGCGCCGTGCTCGGCGGACACCGCCGTCGCCGAGCTCACCCACTTCGAACAGCGCGGGTACACCATGGTGGTCAGCAGCGACGGCGTCACCCTGCTGCGGCGCTGACCGCCCGCACGACCCTGCCGAGCAGTTCCCTGCGCCCCTGACAGTGCGACTCAGCCCAGGCGGTCGACGCCGGTGACGCGCAGGACGGCGCGGCCCTCCTCGTCGGAGGAGTGGAGGTCGACCTCCGCGCTGATGCCCCAGTCGTGGTCGCCCGCCGGGTCGTCGAAGATCTGGCGGACCAGCCACGCGCCCTGGATCGTCTCGTCGTCGATCAGGAGCATCTTGGGGCCACGGGCGTCGGGGCCGGTGAACAGGTCGTCGTGCTCGTCCCAGTACGCGTCCATGGCGTCCGCCCAGCGGTTCGCGTCCCAGCCGCCGTCCTCGGCGTCCAGCTCGGCGAGCGCGCCGTAGTTCTCCAGCGCGCACAGCTCGACGCGGCGGAAGAGCGCGTTGCGGACCAGCACCCGGAACGCGCGCGTGTTCGCGGTGACCGGCGCGGTCCTCTCCTCCAGGGAGACCTCCAGCTCCTCCTCGTCCTCGGGGTTGGCCAGCTGCTCCCACTCGTCCAGCAGCGAGGAGTCGACCTGGCGGACCAGCTCGCCCAGCCAGGAGATCAGGTCGCGCAGGTCCTCGGACTTCAGGTGGTCCGGAACGGTGTGCTCGACCGCCTTGTACGCGGACGCGAGGTAGCGCAGCACCAGGCCCTCGGTGCGCGGGAGCTCGTAGAAGCCGACGTAGTCGGTGAAGGTCATCGCGCGTTCGTACAGGTCGCGGGCGACGGTCTTCGGGCGCAGCGGGTGGTCGCTGATCCAGGGGTGCGAGCGGCGGTAGACCTCGTAGGCGTGCTCCAGCAGCTCCAGCAGCGGCTTGGGGTAGGAGATCTCCTGGAGCCGCTCCATCCGCTCCTCGTACTCGATCCCGTCGCGCTTCATCTCCGCGACGGCCTCGCCACGTGCCTTGTTCTCCTGCGCGTGCAGGATCTGGCGTGGGTCGTCGAGCGTCGACTCCACCACCGACAGCACGTCCAGTGCGTAGCTCGGCGACGCCGGGTCCAGCAGTTCGAACGCGGCCAGCGCGAACGTGGACAGCGGCTGGGTGAGCGAGAAGTCGTCCTGGAGGTCGACCGTCAGGCGGACGATGCGGCCCGTCTCGTCGGGGTGCGGCAGCCGCTCGACGACGCCGCCGGCCTCCAGCGAGCGGTAGATGGCGATGGTCTCGCGGATGTGGCGGCGACGGGTCTTCGGGTCGTCGTCGTTGTCCGTCAGCAGGTGCCGCATCGCCTCGAAGGCGTTGCCGGGGCGGTTGATGACGGACAGCAGCATCAGGTGGCTGACCTTGAACCGCGAGACCAGCGGCTCGGGCGCCGCGTCGATCAGCTTGGTGAAGGTCTCCTCGCCCCAGGAGACGAAGCCCTCGGGGGCCTTCTTCCGCACCACCTTGCGCTTCTTCTTCGGGTCGTCGCCCGCCTTGGCGACGGCCCGCTCGTTCTCGATGACGTGCTCGGGCGCCTGCGCGACGACCGTGCCGACGGTGTCGAACCCGGCGCGCCCGGCGCGGCCGGCGATCTGGTGGAACTCACGGGCGCGCAGCATCCGCACCCGCTGGCCGTCGTACTTGCTCAGCGCGGTGAACAGCACCGTGCGGATCGGCACGTTGACGCCGACGCCGAGGGTGTCGGTGCCGCAGATGACCTTCAGCAGGCCGGCCTGGGCCAGACGCTCCACCAGGCGGCGGTACTTGGGCAGCATGCCCGCGTGGTGGATGCCGATGCCGTGCCGCACGAAGCGGGAGAGGTTCCGGCCGAACTTGGTGGTGAAGCGGAAGTTGCCGATCAGCGCGGCGATCGCGTCCTTCTCGGCCTTGGTGCACATGTTGATGCTCATCAGCGCCTGCGCCCGCTCCACGGCCTGGGCCTGCGTGAAGTGCACGACGTAGACGGGCGCCTGACCCGACTTGAGCAGGTCCTCCAGCGTGTCGTGGATGGGCGTGCGCTGGTACTCGTAGAACAGCGGGACGGGGCGCGTCGCGGAGGAGACCGTGGTGGTGGGCCGGCCGGTGCGGCGCTTCAGGTCCGCCTCGAACTTGCGCACGTCGCCGAGGGTCGCGGACATCAGCAGGAACTGTGCCTGCGGCAGCTCGATCAGCGGCACCTGCCACGCCCAGCCGCGGTCCGGCTCGGCGTAGAAGTGGAACTCGTCCATGACGACCTGCTGCACGTCCGCCTGCGCGCCGTCGCGCAGCGCGATCGAGGCGAGCACCTCGGCCGTGCAGCAGATGATCGGCGCGGTCGGGTTGACCGACGCGTCGCCCGTCATCATGCCGACCTTCTCGGTGCCGAACATCTTCACCAGGTCGAAGAACTTCTCCGACACCAGCGCCTTGATCGGCGCGGTGTAGAAGGTCCGCTGCCCGTTCGCCAGCGCGGTGAAGTGCGCCCCGGCCGCGACCAGGCTCTTGCCGGAGCCGGTGGGGGTGTTCAGGATGACGTTGTTGCCCGAGACGATCTCGATCAGCGCCTCTTCCTGGGCGGGGTAGAGGGTGATCCCGCGCTCCTCGGCCCACCCGGCGAAGGCCGTGAAGAGCTCGTCGGGCTGGGGGGTCGCGGGGATGAGATCAGTCAGGGTCACCGGACCATTCTGCCTGTTCCGGGTGCCGGCCCCCACCCGTCCCGCCGCGCGTCAGCGGCCGGGGAACGCTTCAGCCCGCTCGCCCGGTGGAGTTCGCCTCCAGGGTCGCGCGCAGGCCGGACAGGGTCGCGGCGACGCGGGCCAGGTCGTCGGGGGGGACCGTCGCGGTCAGAGCGGCCAGTTCGGCCTCGACGAGCGGGCGGGCGGCGGTCAGCCGCGTCCTGCCCTCGGGGGTGAGCCGGAGAACGGACGAGCGGCGGTCCTCGGGGTGGGGGACGCGCTCGCACCAGCCGGCCGCGACCAGACGGTCGACCGCCTTGCTGACTGCTCCCACGGTGATCGCCACTTCGCCGACCAGGTCGAGCACGCGGCACCCCGGCACCCGGTCGATGATCTCCAGAAACTCGAACTGGCCCAGGCTCAAGCCCAGTTCGGTGCGCAGTCGGGTGTTCAGCGCGTTGTAGAGCCGGGTCTCGACGCGGACGAGGTCGACGAAGATCGGTGTGACGGAGCTCACAGGTGCCTCCAGTAGATTCCTAGGAATCATCTTCTGCGGAATGTGCTTTGATTCTGGCAGATGGATTCCTCGGAATCCATTCCGCACCCCGACCGATGAGAGGCCCGACATGTCCCGTCAGCAGCGTGACGCCCTGGACGCCCTGCTCCGCTCGATCCCCCGCCGCGAGACGCCGACCACGGTCGAGGAGCAGCGCAGCGGCTTCGCCGCCGGACTGACCCGGCCCGCACCGGTGGACGTGGCCACCCGCCGCACCACGCTGGGCGGGCGCCCGGCGCTGGAGCTGGAGCCGGCCGGGGCGGCGGAGCGCGGTGTGCTGCTCTACCTGCACGGCGGCGGCTACGTGCTGGGCTCGCCCGACACCCACGCCGGGCTGGTCGGCGAACTGGCCGGCCGCGCCGGACTGCGTGCGATCTCGCTCGACTACCGGCTGGCGCCCGAGCACGCCTTCCCGGCGGCCGTCGACGACGGGCTCGCCGCCTACCGCGAGCTCCTGGGGACGGGCACGGACCCGCGCGAGCTCGTCCTGGCCGGTGACTCCGCCGGTGGCGGCCTCGCTCTGGCCACCCTGCTCGCGGCTCGCGAGGCGGGTCTGCCGCTCCCGGCCGCCGTGGTCGTCCTCTCCCCGTGGGCCGACCTCACCCTGGCCGGGGCGAGCATCCGCACCAAGAACGACGCCGACCCCATCTTCGCCGAGACCGACCTGCGCGCCTACGCCGATCTCTACGCCGGTGCCGCCGACCCGGCCCAGCCCCTGGCGAGCCCGGTCTTCGCCGACCTCACCGGACTGCCCCCGCTGCTCGTGCAGGTCGGCGCGAACGAGCTGCTGCTCGACGACGCGGTCCGCCTGGCCGCCCGCGCGGGTGCCGACGGCGTCGAGGTCACCCTGGAGATCGGCGCCGGGCTGCCCCACGTCTACCAGACCAACTACGGCCGCCTCGACGAGGCGGACGCCGCGCTCGACCGCGCCGCGCGCTTCCTCGCCACCCACCTCGCCGCGGATCGTCTCGCCGCCGCCTGACGAACTGACGAACTACCGGGCCAGGCGCTGGGCCAGCACCTCTCCCCGGGCCGCCTGGACCTCGGCGGCCTTGCCGGCCGCGAAGCGGAGCAGGCCGAACGGGGCGGAGAGGCGCAGGGTGTCCACGACGCGCGAGCCCGCCTCGTCCGCGTGGACCGCGAACTCGTAGCCCATCCGCACGCCTCCCGGACTGACGACGTCTCCGCTGACCGTGGCCTGCTCCGGCAGGGCCCCGTCGTCGGTGCGCAGGGTGACCCGGATGAGGTTGTCGTGCGTGACCAGCCCCAGGAAGCGGAAGCGCTCGACCGCCACGTAGTGCGTGACCTCGCCCTCGCGCCGGACGTCCCGCACGTCGACCAGCAGCGGCGACAGGCCGATGTAGTTGTCCGGCTCGGCCAGATGCGCCAGCACGGCGGCGGGATCGGCCGGAACCTCGTAGGTGCGGGTCAGTTCGGTGCTCGGCACGTTCAACTCCTCCATGGGCGCGGACCCATGGATGCTCCCAGGATCGCCGCCCGATCACCAGGGCCGGTCCGGGAGCATGCCCGCCCGGAACCGGCGGCCGCCGTCGACCAGCAGGTCGGCGCCGGTCACCCAGGAGGCGTCACCGGAGAGCAGCCAGACCACCGCGTGGGCGATGTCCTCCGGCTCGCCGAGGCGCCGCAGCGGCGTCCCGGCGGCGAGGGCGGCCTCGTCGCGCTCCCACCAGAAGCGGGCCAGTTCGGTGCGGACCAGCCCGGGGGAGACCGCGTTCACCCGCACCCGCGGGGCCAGCTCGGCGGCGAGGTGCCGCGTCAGCTGGAGCAGCGCCGCCTTGCTCGTCTCGTACGCGGCCAGCCCCGGGCCGACGCCGTGCACGCCCTCCGTCACCACCGTGACCACCGCGCCGCCGTGGTCCTTCATCCACCCCTCCCAGGCGGCGCGCACCAGGGCCAGCGGACCGTGGACGTTGACCGCGAAGGTGTCGCGCCAGGCCTGCGGGTCGCCCGCCACCGCCGGGCCGAGCGGCTGGTTCGCGCCCGCGTTGCACACGACGAAGTCGAGCCGCCCGAAGGTCTCCAGCGCGAGCCCCGCCCAGCGCCGGACGTCCACCTCGTCGCCCGCGTCCCCGGCGGCCGCGACCAGCCGGCCGGGAGCGGGGCCGAGCGTCGCCAGGGCCTGTTCCAGGCCGTCCTTGCCACGCGCGCCGATCAGCACCGACGCCCCGGCGTCGAGCAGCTCCCTGGCCACCGCCAGACCGATCCCACGTGAGCCGCCGGTGACCACCGCGGCCGAACCCTCCATGCGCATAGCGCAGATGCTGCGCTGACGGTCCGTCTGATGTCCATAACCGTGCCGGGACCGGGCCTGGACCGGACTGTCGCGCGGTGGTGCGGGCACGGCACACTGAGTCAGGCAGCATCGGGCCCGGTCCGGGAGGGGCAGCATGACCATGGCCGAGCAGGACGCACCGCTCGTCAACGACCCGGCGTTCAAGGCGCAGGCGCACGCCCGCTACGCGGGTCTGCGCAGCCGGGGGGCGGTGCAGCGGGTCCGGCAGCCCAGCGGGCTCGACCTCTACCTGGTCCTGGACCACGAGTGGGCGCGCACCGCGCTGACCCACCCCGACCTGCTCAAGGACCCGGAGATCGGCCGCGCCGGGCTCGACGCCGCCGGCGTCCTCAACTACCAGGGTCGCGGCCAGGGCTTGGGTTCCAACATGCTGATGGCCGACCCGCCGGACCACGCCCGTCTGCGCGGCCCGGTCGCGCACGCCTTCACGCCGCGGCGGGTGGAGGCCCTGCGCCCGCGGATCCAGGAGATCGCCGACGAGCTGATCGACGCGATCGAGGCCAAGGCGGCCCGCGGCGAGACGATCGACCTGGTCGCGGACTTCACCGGCCCACTGCCGGTCATGGTCATCTGCGAGCTGCTGGGCGTCCCCGCGCAGGCCCAGGCGGACTTCCGCCGCTGGACGCAGGCCGCTGTCTCCGGCGGCTCGGCGACGCCCTCGGTCATGCAGCAGGAGGGCATGCTGGCGCTGAACGCCTACTTCATCGCGCTGATCGCGGCGAAGCAGGCCGCGGCGGATCCCGGTGACGACCTGCTCGCGGCGCTGATCCGCCTCAACCGCGAGGACGAGCACGCGCTCAGCGCGGACGAGCTCCTCGGCACCGCCGTCATCCTGCTGGTCGCCGGCCACGAGACCACCGTCAACCTGCTGGGCAACGCGGCGGCCGCGCTCCTCGACCACCCCGGGCAGGCCGAGCTGCTGCGGCGGCAGCCGCAGTTGCTGCCCGGTGCGGTGGAGGAGTTCCTGCGGTTCGACGCGCCCGTCGACCAGACGCCGCTGCGCTTCGCGGTGCGCGACGTGGAGCTGGGCGGCGTCCTCGTCCCCAAGGGCAGTGCGGTCGCCGTCTCCCTCGCCGCGGTCGGCCGCGACCCGTCGCTCGCCCCGGACGCCTCCGCCCTCGACGTCACCCGCACGGACGGCCGCCACCTCTCCTTCGGTCACGGCATCCACTACTGCGTCGGCGCCCCCCTGGCCCGTCTCGAGGGCCAGGTGGCCCTCGAGACGCTCCTCCGCCGCCTGCCGACCCTCCGGCCGGTGGGCGCCTACGCGGACCTGACCTGGACCGTCGGCGGCATCATGCACGGCCCCCTGGCCCTGCCGGTGGTGCTGTAGTCACAGCTGGGCGGTGATCTCCGTTGCCGCCCGTTCGCCCGAGGCCACCGCCGCGTCGAGGGTGGCGTTGTCCACGTCCGTGTGTTCGCCCGCGAAGTGGATGCGGCCCTCCTGGACGGCCTCGTAGCCGGCGAAGGAGGTGTACTGGCCCACCTCGTAGTAGTGGTAGGCGCCCTTGTGCCACGGGTCCAGGGACCAGTGGTCCTCGTAGGCCAGGCCGTTCCAGGCGGCCGTCGTCCCCGGGAAGACCTGCTCGATCTGGGTGAGGAAGGCGTTCACGTCCGCTGCCGGGGCCGGGCCGTGGGCCGCGCCGGTGAGGCCGGTGCGGGCGGCGTCGCCGCCGGGGAAGTTGACCAGGAGGGCGGGGGAGCCCTTCGCGCCGAGTTGGACGGAGCCGTCCCACGCGGTCTGGTAGCCGCTCGGCCCGGTGTTGCTGATGCCGTTGTAGCCCAGCGAGGGCCAGGTCTTCGTGGTCAGCTGCGTGACCAGCTTCGCGTTCTGGCCCATGCCCTGCTGCTGGATCGCCTGGAGCTTCAGCGCGCTGAGCCCCGCCCGGCTGAGGTCCACGTCCCGCAGGGTGCTGAACGGCAGGGCCAGCACGAGGTGGTCCGCCTGGACCTGGACCGACGCGCCGCCGCCCGTGCACTGGAAGGTGCAGGTGTAGCCGCCGCCGCTGTTCTGCACCACGGCCACCAGCTGGTAGCCCTGCTGCACCGTTCCGGCCGGCAGCTGCGCGACCATGCCGCTGACCAACTGGTCGTTGCCGCCCACGAGGTGGTACTTCTCGTCGAAGCCGGAGCCGCCGTCGAAGGTCGAGGAGTTGCCCAGGAAGCCGATCATGCCGACGGCGGAGGCCGCCGACGGCTCGCCGCCGGCCTGGAGCTGGATCGACCGGATGAGTTGGCTGAGCGCCGAACCCGAGGGCAGGCCGATGCGGTTGAGGTAGTCGAGGCAGGAGAGCTGGTCGAGCTGCTTGGCCGTCGCGGTCGCGCTGTTCCAGCGCGGGGTTCCCATCGCGGCGTAGGAGGCCGCGAACGCGTTGTACGCCTCGGCGACCCAGTCGCTCTGCTGCTGCGGGCCGTCGTAGCGCGCGCCGTTGATCCAGCCCGCGTAGGTGCCGGAGTTGAGCGAGCCGCCGTTGGCGTACTCGGTCTTCAGGCCGAGGGACTTGGCGAGGCCGAGCACGGAGGTGTCGGTGGAGCTGATGAACGAGCCGCCGTGCTCGCTCACCATGCCATCGGAGAAGAAGCCCCGCAGGGTCCAGCAACGGCCGCCGACATGCGTGGTGTCGGCCTCGTAGACGGTGGCGGCTACCGGCGTGGTGCCGGTCCACAGCCGGTGCGCGCAGCGCAGTCCGGCCAGGCCCGCGCCGACGATGACGACGCGCGGCGCGGTGGCCGCGTTGGGGGAGGCGGCCGCGCGGGTCGCACCCGCGAGGGCGGCCCCGGCCAGGCCGGCGGCGGTGGCGGCGCCTGCGGCGATGAGCAGTTGACGCCTGTTCAGCTCATGCTCGGCGCGTTCGCCGGCGACCTCGGCGACCGGCATGCCGCGCCGACGGGCCTCGCCCTCCAGGGAGAACGCGAGGCCGAGCGAGGCGGGGAGGCCGGTGCGGGTGGTGGTGCTCGATCTGGCAGGTTCCCGGTCCATGGCGAAGAACCCCTCTCTGGGGGTGGGGATCGATCGAACGGTGACGACCGGGAGTGAAGCGCTCGCGCAACGTTGTTGTCAACGGTGTTGCGCCACGCGCGCCTCGATCGCGGTGATCAGCGCCTCGACCCGGACCCGGTAGACGGCGTCCTGGGTGACCCCGGCCAGCTCCTCGGCGACGGCGGTGATCTGCGGGAACGCCTGCGGGTCCACCAGCCGGTACTCCCGGCTCCAGGCCGACTCGTCCGCCGCCCGGGCCTCCGCCGAGAAGAGCAGGTAGGCGGCGCGCTGGCCGACCAGGGCCAGCAGCGAGTCGCCGACCATGCGGTAGTACACGGCGGCCTCCGCGCCGCGCAGGCCGGCCTCCGTCACGGCGCCCAGGATCAGTTCGACGACGCGGAACTCGTTCGCGCGCCGCGTCGTGCGGCTGGCCATCGCGGAGGCGACGGCGGGGTACTTCAGCGCGACCGCGAGCGAGCCGTCGGCCAGGGCGCGGATGCGGTCCTGCCAGCCGAGGCCGGCCTGGATGCTGTCCAGCACCTCGCCGAGGGTGCGATCGGCTACCTCCAGCAGCAGTTCGTCCTTGTCGCGGAAGTGCCGGTAGACGGCGGTCGGGTCGGCGCCGAGCTCCTCGCCGAGGCGGCGGACGGTGAACGCGTCAGCGCTGCCGCGTGCGGCGATGCGCAGGCTGGCCTGGATGATCGCTTCGGGCGTGAGCTGGCTGCCCGATCGCTTGCTCCGGGTGCTGCGGGCGCGCGGGCCGGGGGGAGCGACATCCGGATTCGAGGCTGGGTTCGTCATGGTGCGGCCAGTGTAACGATGCGGACTCCCCGGAGCGCAACAGTGTTGACAACACTGTTGCGCCGCGCTTCACTCCTCCTCACCATCACTCGGGGAGGAAACGCCGATGGCGTCCCATGCACCGTCAGAAACCCCTGCTCAGCTGCTGTTCCGCGGTGGACGCGTGTTCACCGCGACCGGCGCCGCGACCGGCTCGGCGCCCGTCGACGCCGCCGTGGCCGTCCGCGACGGACGGATTCTCGCCGTGGCCCCGGAGGCCGAGCTGCGGCCGCTGCTCGGCCCGGCCACCGAGGTCGTCGACCTCGACGGCGGCCTGCTCGCGCCCGGCTTCCAGGACGCCCACGTGCACCCGACCGTCGCCGGGGTGCAGATGCTGCGTTGCGACCTGTCCGGACAGCGCAGCATCGACGGCTACCTGGCCACCGTCGCCGCCTACGCCGCCGCCAACCCCGACGCCACCTGGATCCGCGGCGGCGGCTGGTCCATGGACGTGTTCCCCGACGGCCGGCCCACCCGCGCCATGCTCGACGCCGTGGTCCCGGACCGGCCGGTGCTGCTCACCAACCGCGACGGGCACGGCGCCTGGGTCAACTCCCGTGCCCTGCAACGCGCGGGCGTCGGCCGGCACACCCTCGACCCGGCCGACGGCCGGATCGAGCGCGAGCCCGACGGCACCCCGACCGGGATGCTCCAGGAGGGCGCGATGAACCTGGTCGGCGACCTGGTTCCGGTGGCCACCCCCGAGGAGGCCCGGGCGGGCCTGGTCGTGGCGCAGGAGTACCTGTTCTCGCTCGGCGTCACCGCCTGGCAGGACGCCATGATCGGCGCCTTCCCCGGCAACCCGGACAACTTCGCCGTCTACGTCGACGCCGCCCGCGACGGCACGCTCAAGGCGCGCGTCGTCGGCGCGCTGTGGTGGGACCGGGAGCGCGGCACCGAGCAGATCACCGACCTGGTGGAGCGCCGGCTGCACGGCCGCGTCGGCCGGTTCAACGCGACCAGCGTCAAGATCATGCAGGACGGGATCGCCGAGAACCACACCGCCGCGATGCTCCAGCCCTACCTCGACGGCTGCGGCTGCGCCACCGCCAACTCCGGCCTCAGCTTCGTCCCGCCGCAGGTGCTGCGCGCCGCTGTCGCCGAACTCGACGCGCTGAACTTCCAGCTGCACTTCCACGCACTGGGCGACCGGGCCGTGCGCGAGGTGCTGGACGCGCTCGAGGCCGCCCGCGAGCAGAACGGCCCCAACGACAACCGCCACCACCTCGCCCACCTCCAGGTGGTCGACCCGGGCGACTACAAGCGGTTCGCCGAACTCGGCGCCGCCGCCAACATCCAGGCGCTGTGGGCCGCGCACGAGCCGCAGATGGACGAGCTGACCATCCCCTTCCTCGGCCCCGAGCGCGCCGCGCTCCAGTACCCGTTCGGCGACCTGGCCCGCGCCGGCGCACGGATCGTCGCGGGCAGCGACTGGTCCGTCAGCAGCCCCAACCCGCTCTGGGGCATCCACGTCGCCGTCAACCGCGCCGTGCCGACCCAGGCGCCGAACGCCGCCGCGGACCGCCGCCCGCGGCGCCCCTTCTACCCCGAGCAGGCGCTGACCCTCGCCCAGGCCTTCACCGCGTACACGGCCGGCAGCGCCTGGGTGAACCACCTGGACCAGCAGACCGGCACCGTCGAGCCCGGCAAGTGCGCGGACCTGGTCGTGCTCGACCGCGACCCCTTCGCCGGCTCTCCCGAGGAGATCGGCGACACCCGGGTCCGGATGACCTTCGTCGACGGCGTCGCCGTCCACGTCGCCGACCACTGACCCTCACCCTTCCCCGGAGGACCCCGTGACCCGTCCCCGTCCCGGCACCCGCACCCGCCGCAGATCCCTCACTGCCCTCGCGGCCGTCCCGCTCACCGCCCTCGCGCTGACCTCGTGCAGCGGCACCGCCCACGGCGGCGGGAGCGCGAGCGCCCCCGCCTACCACCTGAGCGACACCACCCCCGCGAGCAAGGGCGACCTCGCCTCCTTCACCTGGTCGCTGTTCGCCGAGCCGACCTCGATCGACTACGCCTACTCCTTCGACTACCCGCCCAACACCGTGCTGGCCAACGTCTGCGAGAGCCTGCTGCGCTGGAACCCGGACCTCACGATCTCGCCGGGCCTGGCCACCGCGTACGCCAACCCGACGCCCACCACCTGGGTCTACACGATCCGCAGCGGCGTCCACTTCCACGACGGCACCCTGCTCACCGCCGCCGACGTGGTCGCCTCGCTGCGCCGCAACCTGGACCCGAACGTCGGCAGCGACTGGGCCTACCCGTTCCGCAACGTGAAGTCAGTCGAGGCGACCGGCCCGATGCAGGTGACCGTCACGCTGACGACGCCGGACTCGACCTTCAACAAGTACATGGCCGCCAGCCCGGGCACCGTCGAGTCCGCCGCCACGCTCAAGGCGGACGGCAAGGACTACGGCAACCCGGGCAAGGGCGTCAACTGCACCGGCCCGTTCTCCTTCGCCTCCTGGACGCCCGGCCAGTCGCTCGTCCTCAAGCGGTTCGACGGCTACTGGGACCCGAAGCTGAAGGCCAAGGCCGGGCAGGTGAAGTTCGTCTTCCTCTCCGACGCCACCGCCCGCGTCAACGCCTTCCAGACCGGCGAGGTCGACGGCGGCTGGATGGTCCCGCCGGACTCCTACGGCCAGCTGTCCACCAGCTCCGCCGGCACCCTCTACTACGGTCGCAACACCACCGTCGCCGACGAGGTCGTCGGCAACCTCAAGGGCGTGCTCGGCAACGCCCAGGTGCGGCAGGCGCTGCTGATGGCGATCGACCGCAAGGGCATCATCAAGGCCGGCGCGGGCGGCGTCGGCGACGTGGCCGACTCGCTGGTCACCCGCAACAACTGGACCGGCAGCGGCTCGCAGGCGAGCGTCGACGCGCTGCTGAAGGACCTGCCGCAGTACCCCTACGACCCGGCCGGGGCCAAGGCGCTCGCCGCCAAGGCGGGTGTCAACGGGCAGACGGTGGTGATCGCGACCAGCCCGCTGGACTCGCAGACCACGATCATCACCCAGGCCGTCGCGCAGGCCGCCACCGCGATCGGGCTCAAGCCGCAGATCGACACCGTCTCGGCCGACAAGTACACCGCGTTGTTCACCGACCCGGCCGCGCGCAAGGGCGTCGACCTCTTCCTGACCTTCTGGTACACCTCCATCACCGACCCGCTGGACATGTACGGCGACCTGCAGACCGGCGCGTTCGCCAACTACGGCAACTGGTCGGACCCGCAGTTCGACGCCGCCGTCAACCAGGCCGTCGGCGCCTACGACCCGACCGCGCACGCGCAGGCCGCGGCCAAGGCCCAGCAGATCGCCATGGAGCAGCTGCCCTGGCTGCCGCTCTACACCGAGCCGGTCAGCCTCTTCCTCGGCAAGCGGATCACCGGCGTCTCGCCCTCCATCGACTACCTCTACTACCCCTGGGCGGCCGAGATCGGGGCCAAGGGATGAGCGTGGCCCTCGCCGTGCTGCGCAAGCTCGTCGGCATGGCCGTGACCCTCCTGGTCACCTCGTTCCTGGTGTTCTCCTCGCTCTACCTCGCGCCCGGCGACCCGGTCTCCTTCCTGGTGCAGGGCCGCAGCCCGAGCCCGGCCGAACTGGTGTCGATCCGCAAGGAGTTCGGCTTCGACCAGCCCTTCCTGGTGCGCTACTGGCACTGGCTGGACGCGGTCCTGCACGGCGACTTCGGCCGCTCCTACCTCTTCCACGAGAGCGTCGGCGCCGTCATCTGGGCCCGGCTGCCCGCGTCGCTGCTGCTCGTCGGCGTCTCCACGCTGCTGATCGCCGTCGTCGGCATCGGCGCGGGCGCGGTGAGCGCCCTGCGGCACGGGACGCGGACCGACAAGTCGGTGCTGCTGCTCGTCACCGTCGGCGCAGCGGTGCCGTCCTTCGCGGCGGCCGTGCTGCTGCGTTCGGTCTTCGGGGTGCGGCTCGGCTGGTTCCCGACCATCGGCAACGGCACCGGCTTCCTCGACGAGCTGCACCACGTCGCGATGCCCGCCGTCGCGCTGTCGGTGACCTTCATGGCCCTGGTCACCCGGGTCACCCGCGCCTCGATGCTGGACGAACTCGGCCGCGAGCACGTCGAGGTGGCGCTGAGCCGGGGCGTGCCGCGCGGCAGCGTGCTGCGCCGCCATGTGTTCCGCAACGCGCTCGGGCCGATCGTCACCGTCTCCGGGCTGCTGGTCTCCGGCATGCTCGTCAGCACCGCGATCGTGGAGACCGCGTTCGGGATGTCCGGGATCGGCTCGCTGCTGGTGCAGTGCGTCGACGAGCTCGACTTCCAGGTCGTGCAGGCGCTGGTGCTGCTCGTCGTCGCCGTCTTCGTCGTCGTCAACACCCTGGTGGACCTGCTCCACCCGCTGATCGACCCGCGGATCGCGGCCGGGGGAGGAGCCCGATGAGCACGACCGTCCTTCAGCGCAGACCACTGCTGGGCCGACTGCGCGGCGGGTTCCTCGCCCACGGGTGGCTGTTCCGGACCAGCCTGGTGCTGCTCCTCGGCTTCGTGGTCGTCGCCCTGCTCGCGCCGTGGCTGGCACCGCAGGACCCGACCCTGGGCGACTTCGCCACCACCATGGCCGGGCCCAGCGCCGCCCACCTGCTCGGCACCGACCAGGGCGGCCACGACACCTTCTCCGCGCTGCTGGTCGGCGCCCGCAGCAGTCTGCTCGGTCCGCTGGGAGTCGTGGTCTTCTCCAGCGTCGCCGGGATCGCCGTCGGCCTGTTCAGCGGCTGGCGCGGCGGGTGGGCCGACGCGGTGATCGGCCGTGTCCTCGACATCCTCTTCGCCTTCCCCTCGCTGCTGCTGGCGATCCTCGCGGTCGCGCTGTTCGGCAAGGGGCTCGGGGCGCCGGTGCTGGCCATGGCCATCGCCTACATGCCCTACACCGCCCGGCTCGTGCGGGGCCTCACCGCCCAGGAGAAGGCCCGCCCCTACGTGGCGGCCTACCTGGTCCAGGGCCACGCGCCGCTCTACGTCGCCGTGCGCCGACTGCTGCCGAGCCTCGGACCGACGGTGCTGGCCCAGTCCACCGTCAACTTCGGCTACGCGCTGCTGGACCTGGCGGCGCTGTCGTTCCTCGGGCTCGGGGTGCAGCCGCCGACGCCCGACTGGGGCGCGATGATCAACCAGGCTCAGGCGGCGGTGCTCCAGGGACAGCCGCTGTCCGCCGTCGTCCCGGCCGTGGCCGTGGTGCTGGTGGTCGTGGCCTTCAACGTGGTCGGCGAGCAGCTCGGCGACCGGCTCGCCCGGAGGGATGCGAGATGACTCTTCTCTCTGTCGAGGGTCTGACGGTCGAACTGCCCGGCTCGGCCCGGCCCGTACTGGACACGGTGCACCTGCGCGTGGCCGCCGGGGAGGTCGTCGGCCTGGTCGGCGAGTCCGGCTCGGGCAAGTCCGTCACCGCCCGCTCCGCGCTGGGGCTCCTGCCCGCGCGGGCGCACGTCACCGGCCGGGTCCTCGTCGAGGGGAAGGACCTGGTCGGTGCGGACGCCGCGCGGCTGCGCGAGGTGCGCACCTCCGTCGCCTCGATGGTCTTCCAGGACCCGAGGGCCGGCATCAACCCCGTGCGGCGGATCGGCGACTTCCTGGCCGAGCCGCTGCGGCTGGTCAAGGGCTGGTCGCGGCGGCAGGCCGAGGCACGGGCGCTGGAACTGCTGGCGGCCGTCGGTCTGCCCGACCCCCCGCGCCACCTGCGGCAGTACCCGCACCAGCTCTCCGGTGGCATGCTCCAGCGCGTCATGATCGCCGGCGCGCTGGCGGGGGAGCCGAAGCTGCTGCTCTGCGACGAGCCCACGACCGCGCTCGACGTCTCCACGCAGGCCGAGATCCTGGCCCTGCTCGGTGCCCTGCAACGCGAACGCGGGCTCGGCATGCTGCTGATCACCCATGACATCGAGCTGGCCGCGGCGACCTGCGACCGGGTCTACGTGATGTACGCGGGCCGGATCGTGGAGGAGGCCTCGGCCGCCGACCTGTTCGGCTCGCCCCGCCACCCGTACACCCGCGGCCTGCTCGGCTCCACGCCGCCGCTGACCGGCCCGATGGAGCGGCTGCACCCGGTGCCGGGCGCGCCGATGAGCCTGGCCGAGTCCGCGCCCGGCTGCGCCTTCGCCGCCCGCTGCGCCTTCGCCGAGCCGGGGCGCTGCGACCAGGCCCCGCCCGGGCTGCTGCCACTGCCCGCCGCTGCCGTGCCGTCCACCGCCGCGGCCGACCCGACCGGCTCGGCCGACCGTCGCGCGGCCTGCTTCCGGGTCGCCGAACTGCCCGCCGTCGTCACCTCGGAGGTCGCCCCATGACCGCGCTGCTCGAAGTCTCCGGCCTGCGCAAGGCCTACGGCGCGACCACGGCCGTCGACGGCGTCTCGTTCACGCTTCCGCCCGGCGGCGCGCTCGGTCTGGTCGGGGAGTCGGGCTCGGGTAAGACCACGACCGCCCGGATGCTGGTCGGGCTGGAACAGCCCGACAGCGGGTCCATCACGGTCCTCGGGCGGCCGCTGGCCGCGCGGGTGCGCGGGAGGGCGGCGCGGCTGGCCCGGGCCAAGGCGGTGCAGATCGTCTTCCAGGACCCCTACCTCTCCCTGGACGCCCGCCTCACCATCGGCGCCACCCTCGACGCGGTGCTCCGCCTGCACGGCCTCGGCGACCGCGCGGCCCGCGCGGCCCGGGTCCGGGAGCTGCTCGGCCAGGTCGGTCTGGGGGAGCGGGAGGCGGCGGCCCTGCCCCGCCACCTCTCCGGTGGCCAACGCCAGCGCGCGGCCATCGCCCGCGCGCTGGCCGTCGAGCCGGCCGTCCTGGTCCTGGACGAGGCGGTCTCCGCGCTCGACGTGTCCGTCCAGGCGCAGGTGCTGAACGTCCTCGCGGACATCCGCAGGGACGCCGGGATCGGCCTGGTCTTCGTCAGCCACGACTTCGCGGTGGTGCGGTACGTCTGCGACGAGGCGCTGGTGCTGCTGCGCGGCCGCCCCGTCGAGCACCGGCCGATGGCGGAGCTCCTCGCCGCCCCGGAGCACCCGTACACGCGCCTGCTCCTGGATTCCGTCCCGCACCCCGGCTGGGACCCCGCGTCGATCGCGCAGCGCCGCCGGCAGCTGGCGCAGTAGCCCTGCTCGGGGGCGCGGGGAACGACGAGAGGAACCAATCCTTAGAGAAATGTGACGGCCTCCCGTTCTCCCTGGTCATCGCCGCCGCGTGGTGGTGGGATGGAGTCATGGAACAGCGGGGTCGGGAGAGCGCGGGCAAGCCCGTCGGGAGACGGGTGGTGCTCGGGGTGCTCGGACTCGGCGCCGCGGGCGTGGCGTTCGGGGCGAAGATCCAGAACCAGTTGGACAACGTCCTCGCGGAGGTCAGCAGCAAGGACCCGACGGGCCTGACCCAGCTGCTGCCGGGCGGCGGCGGTTTCCAGTTCTACAACGTCGCCGACTCCATCCCGCACCGCAACGCGACGGACTACCGGCTCACCGTCGACGGGCTCGTGGACCGCCCCGCCAGCTACACCCTCGCCGACCTCCAGGCGATGCAGCAGACCCGGCTGGTCAAGGACGTCCAGTGCGTCACCGGCTGGCGCGTGCCGAACACCGAGTTCTCCGGGGTCCTGCTGCGCGACCTGCTGGCCATGTCCGGCGTGCAGCAGCAGGGCACGGCGATCAGGTTCAGCTGCTTCGACGGCGTCTACACCGAGAGCCTCACCCTCGACGAGGCGCGGCGCGACGACGTGATCATCGCGCACCAGATGAACGGCTCGCCGGTCACCTCCGCGCACGGCGGGCCGGTGCGGCTCTACGTCGCACCGATGTACTTCTACAAGTCGGCCAAGTGGCTCTCCGGCATCACGGTGACGTCGCAGGTCGAACCCGGCTACTGGGAGCACTACGGCTATGACGTCGAGGCCTGGGTCGGCCGATCCAACGGACGCGACGATGCCCCTACCTCGAACTGAGCCCGCCGCCGGCGGCGCGGAGCTGCGCCGCTTCACCACCGCCGAGCGCTGGGTGCACCGCACCACCTCGACGCTGATGATGGCCGCGATCCTCACCGCGGCGTTCCTCTACGTACCGCAGCTCGCCGAGCTGGTCGGGCGCAGGCGGCTGCTGGTCGTCGTGCACGAGTGGAGCGGGGTGCTGCTGCCGCTGCCGCTCGCGGTCGGGCTGGGGTTCCGCTCGGTCCGGGCGGACCTGCGGCGACTGAACCGGTTCCGGCCCGGGGACCGCGGCTGGGCCTGGCGCGCGGTGCGGCACGGAACGCGGCGCGCCGGACCGGCCGGCAAGTTCAACGCCGGACAGAAGCTCTACGCCGCGACGATCGCGGGCGCGACGCTGGTGATGGTCGGCACCGGGCTGATCCTCTGGTTTCCGCACCTGGCGGCGCTGGACGTGCGCACCGGCGCCACCTTCGTCCACGACTGGCTGGCGCTGGTGATCGGCGTGCTGGTCATCGGGCACATCCGGATGGCCATGAAGGACCCGGAGGCCCGCCACGGCATGCGCACGGGCTGGGTCGGCCGTCCCTGGGCCAAGCGCGAGCACGCGCTCTGGGAACGGGAGACCAGAGCACGCACCGAGCCGGGTGGAGCGGAGCCGGCGGACACCGCCCCACCCGGGGACCATGGGTGACGGCTGATCAGGCGGCGGTCACCTCCGTGCCGCCCGACTTGATCAGCTGCTGGTACCAGAAGAAGCTGTCCTTGCGGTACCGCTTCAGCTCCTTGAGGTCGAACTCGTCCCGGTCGACGTAGACGAAGCCGTAGCGCTTGCGCACGCCCTGGTGCGTGGAGATCAGGTCGATCGCCGACCAGGGGCAGTAGCCGAGCATCTCCACGCCGTCGCTCACCGCGGCGCGCATCTGCCCGATGTGGGCCGCGAGGTACTCGATCCGGTAGGCGTCGTGGACGCTGCCGTCGGCCTCCAGCGTGTCGAAGGCGCCGAGGCCGTTCTCGGTGACCAGCAGCGGCAGGCGGTAGCGGTCGTACACGACCCGGAGCGTGGTGCGGAAGCCGACCGGGTCGATCTCCCAGCCGAAGGCGTTCACCGGCAGGTGCTCGTTGCGCACCGAGCGGAAGACACCGTCCTCGCCCACCGCGAGCTGCTGGTCGGCGCCCTCGACGGCGCCGACGTCCTCGCCGGCGAGCGGCGCGGCGACCGTGGCCGTGGCGTAGTAGTTCAGCGCCAGGAAGTCCGGCCGGCCCGAGCCGAGGATCTCCAGGTCGCCCTCGGCGATCTCGGGTGCGATGCCCTTCTCGGTGAGCCAGGTCCAGGCGGTCGGGTTGTAGCCGCCGCGGCAGGCCATGTCGAGGTAGAGCCAGTTGCGGATCGCGTTGAAGTCCTCGGCGGCGAGGATGTCCTCGGGTCGCGGCGAGGCCGGGTAGACGACGGAGATGTTCGGCGCGGGGCCGATCTTGCCGCCCGGGACCAGCTCGTGGCAGAGCCGCATGGTCTCCGCCTGGGCCAGCATCATGTGGTGGTTCTGCTGGTAGAGGGCCCTCTGCAGGCCCTTCGTGTCACCAGCCGCCACGTCTCCGGCCGTGCCGATGGCGGCGCCGTGCAGGATCATCATGTTCTGCTCGTTGATGGTCAGCCAGTAGCGGACCTTGCTGCCGAACTCCTCGAACAGGATCCGGGCGTAGCGGGTGAACGCCTCGACGGTCGCCCGCGAGCCCCAGCCGCCCTTCTGCTGCAGGGCCTGCGGCAGGTCGAAGTGGTACATCGTCAGGACCGGCTCGATGCCGCGCTCCAGCAGGGCGTCGATCAGGCGGTGGTAGAACGCGAGGCCCTCACGGTTCACCTCGCCGTCGCCGTCCGGCACGATCCGGGTCCAGGCCACGGAGAAGCGGTAGGCGGTCAGGCCGAGCTCGGCGAAGAGCTCCACGTCCTGCGCGTAGCGGTGGTAGTGGTCGGCGGCGACCTTGTAGTCGGTGGTGCCCTCGGGGAAGGTGGTCCGGGCGTCCTGCACGGAGGGGCCCTTGCCGTCCGCGTCGAACGCGCCCTCGACCTGGTAGGCGGAGGTGGAGGCACCCCACAGGAAGTCGGGGGCGAAGGGGGCGAGCTGTCGGTGCTGCATGGTGGTTCGTCCTTTCCTCGGGATGGCGCGGGTGTTCAGGCGAGGGTGAGCAGGGCTTCGCCGCTGCGCAGTTCAGGGCTGTCGGTGGGGGTGACCGGGCCGAGCTCGTCGGGGGCGGCCGTGACGACGACCACGGTCACCGGGTCGTAGCCGGCGGCGAGGATCGCGTCGATGTCGAACTCACCGAGCAGCTGGCCCTGTTCGACCTCGGCGCCCTGCTCGACGGCGGGGGAGAAGTGGCGGCCCTGGAGCTGCACGGTGTCGATGCCGACGTGGACCAGCACTTCGAGGCCCTCAGGGGTGCGGATGCCGTAGGCGTGGGGCATCGCGCTGACCAGCGTGCCCTCGACGGGTGCGTGGACCTCGCCGCTGGTCGGCGTGATGGCCGCGCCCTCGCCGAGCAGTCCGGCGGAGAACATCGGGTCGGGCACCCGGTCCAGCGGCAGCACCGCCCCGGCGACGGGCGCGGCGACCTCCAGCGGACCGGAGGCGGCGGACGTCGTGGCCGCCTTGGCGGACTCGCTCGCCTCCTCGGGGACGTCCTTGAAGCCCAGCACCATCGTCAGCGCGAAGCCCAGGCCCAGCGCGACCGCGCAGCCGATCAGCTGGAGCGTGAAGTTGCCGACGCTCATCCAGGCGGGCAGCGTCAGCGCGCTGGCCAGGGCGAAGGTGTTGGCGGCCGAGCCGCCCGAGCTCGCGATCCCGCCGCCGACCGCGGCGGCCACGCAGGCGTAGATGAACGGCTTCTTCAGCCGCAGCGTGACACCGTAGACGAGCGGTTCGGTGACGCCGGCGAGGAACCCGGAGACGGCGCCGGTGCCGGCCAGGCCCTTCAGGCCGCGGTTGCGGGTGCGCAGGAAGACCGCCTCGCCGGCGCCGACCTGGGCCAGGACGGCCGGGACCAGCGGGCCGGAGAGGACGGAGTGGCCCTGCGTGGAGAGGTCATTGATCATCACCGGGACCACGCCCCAGTGCAGACCGAACATCACCAGGACCTGCCAGAACCCGCCCAGCAGCGCGCCGCCGATGAACGGGCTCAGCCCGAACACCCAGGTGACGCCGGAGGAGACGCCCTTGCCCGCGTAGTCCGCAAGCGGGCCGATCGACAGCAGCGTGACCGGTACGACCACGGCCAGCGTCAGCATCGGGGTGAGGAAGCTGCGGACACTGGAGTGCAGCACCTTGCCGAAGAAGCGCTCGACATGGCTCTGGACCCAGACCGCGACGAGGATCGGCAGCACCGAGGAGGCGTAGGAGATCAGCACCATCGGCAGGCCGAAGAAGTGCACCGCCTCGCCCTTGTCGTGCAGTTGCACGATCGCCGGGTAGAGCAGCGATCCCGCGATCGCCATCGACACGTACTGGTTGGCGCCGAAGCGCTTGGCCGCGGTCGCGGCCAGCAGCACCGGCAGGAAGTAGAAGAGCGCGTCGCCCGCGGCGTTCAGGACGAGGTACTCGTTGGAGGCGGCCGACAGCCAGCCCACCTTGACGACGAGGGCGAGCAGAGCCTTCAGCATGCCCGCGCCGGCCATGGGCCACAGCAGCGGCAGGAAGATGCCGGAGATCATGTCGATGGTCCGGGCCAGCAGGCTGCCCTTGGGGGCGTCGTCGGCGCCGTCCCCGAGCGTGGCGATCGCGCCGATCTCCGCGAAGACGCGGGGGACCTCGTTTCCGATCACCACCTGGAGCTGTCCCCCGGCCTCGACGACCGCGACGACGCCGGGCGTGGCCTCCAGGGCCGCTCTGTCGACGGCCGCCGCGTCCTTGGTCTTGAAGCGCAGCCGGGTCGCGCAGTGGGCGAGGGAAGCGACATTCGCCTCGCCGCCGACCCCGGCCAGCACCCTTTCGGCCGCCTCTCGATGGTTCATGGTGGTCTCCCTTGACCTGCCGTGGCCCGTTTCGCCGGGCACGACTTCACCCTTCACGAGGCCAACGGCGAGATTTGCGGGTCCAAAGTCCCAAAACCAACCGGAATTGGTCACCTGGGCCATATTTGTCCGCAGGTGCTCTCTCGGGTAGGAATGAAAGGAGACTTGTCGAGAAAGGTTCCCTCGTGCCCGTGCCGTTCGACCTCATAGCCACCGACCTCGACGGCACGCTGCTGCGCCTCGACCACACCGTCTCCGCGCGCAACCAGGCGGCCCTGAAGGACGCCGAGGAGGCCGGCATGCGGCATGTCGTGGTCACCGGTCGGCCGGCCAACTGGGCCAGGGGCGTGCTGGATTCGCTCGGCTACACCGGTCTGGCCGTGTGCGGCCAGGGTGGTCAGGTCTACGACGCCGGCGCGGACCGGCTGCTCACCCGCGTCCCGCTGGACCGGGGTGACGCGTCCGCCGCGCTGGCCCGGGTGGAGGCGGAGATCGGCCCCCTGGCCCTGGCCGTCGTCCAGGACGGACTGGACGGCGAGGTGCTCTTCGGCCCCGGCTTCGACACCCCGGGCGCCGGCGCCGACGCGACCTCCCGGGTGCGCGACACCGGCGCGCTGTGGACCCGGCCCATCGGACGGGTGATGGTGCAGCACCCCGGCCTCGGCGACGACGAACTCGCGGCGGCGGTGCGTGAGTTCGGCAGCGGTCTGGTCGACGCGGTGGTGGCCGGACCGACCTGCGTCGAGGTGCTCCCGCCGGGCCTGTCCAAGGCCGTCGGCCTGGAGCTGGCGGCGGAGCGCCTCGACGCGGACCCGGCGCGGGCGATCGCCTTCGGCGACATGCCGAACGACATCCCGATGTTCGCCTGGGCCGGCCACGGCGTCGCGATGGCCAACGCCCACCCCGATCTCGCGGCCGTGGCCGACGAGATGACGCTGGATCACATGCACGACGGCGTGGCCGTGGTGGTGGAACGCCTGCTCACGCAGGTGTAGTCGCCGTCCGGCGGCGGCCTGGCCGGCTACCAGCGCGTGGCGGTGAAGTCCACGGGCCTGGGCCGCAGCAGCTTGGCGCGGCGGGCCAGCGCGTCCAGGCGGGCCGCCATCTCCTCGGCCGGCAGCCGCTTGCGGTCGCCGTGGCCCGGCAGCACCCACTCGAAGCGGACGCGCCCGGCGGTCCGGTCCAGCGAGGCGGCCAACTCCTCGATGGAGTACCAGGTCACGCTCTCGTGGACCTCCAGGTCCCCGGTGGTGCGGGACCAGTAGAAGCTGTCGCCGGTGAAGCAGTAGCGGTCGTCCGCCAGGTAGAGGACGCTGCCGCGGGTGTGGCCGGGGAGCGGGTGGACGGTGACGCCCTCGCCGACCTCCACGGGATCGGTGCCGCGGATGACCTGGTCGGCGTCGGGGGCGCGGTCGAGGTCGCCCTCGTGGATCCAGAGCCGGGCGCCGAAGTGGTCGGCGTAGGAACGGCCGTGGGCCGCGTGGTCGCGGTGGGTCAGCAGCACGTCGGTGACCGGCCCGAGCGCCGCGTACCGGTCGGCCAGCCCGGCGCTCCAGCGCGGGGTGTCGATCATCATGTAGCCGCCCGAAGGGCGGCGCAGCAGGTAGGAGTTGGCGCCCGCGGTCTGCCGGGAGTTGTGCCCGCACAGCAGCAGGCCGTCGTCCAGGGCCAGCGGATAGGGGTCCAGGTCGCGGTCCAGCGGCCCGGAGGCGGGGCGGATCGAGCGGGTCTGGCAGGCGAAGGCGGCCGCGAGGACCTGCCGTTCCTCGGCCGCGTCGGCCGGCTGCCGCAGCATCCGGGAGCCGCCGTCGGCCTCCTCGATCAGCTCCGGGGCTAACTGCCGGGCCACGTCGCAGTTGGTGCAGTTGTCGTCCACGTACCAGCCGTCCACGGGCGGGTCTCCTCGGGTTGTGCGGCGGGGTTGTCCCCTCAGGGATATCCCACCCGTGGGCGGAACCGGTAGGCCGTCCGATCTTGCGTTTTCGGGTGCGGCCCGCTCTCGGGCCCGCCCTCAGGCCGGCTGCGCGGCCCGCTCCCCGGCCAGCCGGCGCGGATCACGGCCGAGCAGCCGCAGGACGCGGGCGAAGCCGTCCGCGGGGGCGTCGGGCAGGACCGGCGCGAACGCCCGCCCGGGGCCCCGGTAGACCGGGTCGGTGGGGACCAGCTCGGTCACCTCCAGGGCGATCGGCAGGAGTTCGGCCGGGCAGTCGAAGGGCTGCCCGAGCGCGGCCGCCAGGTCCCAGCCGTGGACGACGGTGTCCAGCAGCTGGAAGCCGATCGCCTGCGCGGCCGGGAAGTCGTGGCCTGGCAGGATCTCCGGGAGGGCGAGGGTGCGCCCCGCCGTCTCGGCCTCGGTGAAGGCCTCGGTCAGGGCCTTCGCCGAGTGGGTGAAGGTGGCCGACAGGTCGGTGCCGGGTGGGAGCGGGTGGTCGTCGAAGACTCCCGAGACCTCGCCGCGTCCGTATGCGGCCTCCGCGAAGCCGTCCTGCTGGCCGATCACGTGGGCGAGCAGGCGGCGCACGTTCCAGGCGGAGCAGGGGGTCGGGCGGAAGAGGTCCTCCGGGCGCAGGGAGGTGACCAGGGGGTTCAGCAGGGCAAGCGCCCTGGAATGCAGGGTGGCGAGCGTCATGCGGACAAAACTAGCACGATCGTTCGTGTTATTTTGGCCCGAGTGCGGAATTCAGGCCGGCGCAGGGCTGGTCAGTCGGTGGGGGCGGCGCCGAGGAGTCGGCGCAGCGCGGTGCGTGCGCGGTCGTACGGTGCGTCGTCGTCGTGCAGCAGGGACAGCGCGTTCGCGTACTCCATCACCGCCACCACCTCGAAGCCGAGCTGCTCCACGTCCTCGTCGGCGTCGAGCTCGCCCGCCGCACGTGCGGCGGCCAGCTGATCGGCGATCAGACCGTGCCAGGTGCGGCTGCCCTCGGCGAGCGCGTCGCGCACCCGGCCGGGCTGGGCGTCGAACTCCGCGCCGACCGCGTAGAAGAAGCAGCCGCCGGGGAAGACCCGGGTCCGCGAGTACGCCAGCCAGCTCTCCGCGAGCGCCCACAGGCGGGCCAGGCCCTCCGGGCGGTCCAGCGCCGGGGCGATCACCTGGTCGTGGTAGACCCGTGACGCCGCGCGGACCGTGGCGAGCTGTAGCTCCTCCTTGGAGCCGAAGAGGGCGAAGACGCCGCTCTTGCTGAGCTCCAGCTCGCTCGCGAGCCGGCCGAGGGAGAGTGCCGCCAGCCCCTCCACGGACGCGATCCGCATGGCCCGGCCCAGCACCAGGCGCCGGGTCTCGTTGCCCTTGAGCACCCGCCCGTCGGTCGTGGCGCCGTTTGTCGTGGCGCCGTCGGTCGTGGCCACTGCGCTCAGGCCTTTCGTGCGGCGTCGATGCGGACCGCGAGGCCGTCCAGGAAGGTGGCGAGGACCAGCTCGAAGACGCCGTCGTCGTCGCGGAAGAGCTCGGTCAGGCGCGGTGCGCTGCGGTGCAGCATCGGGTACTCCTCCGCCGGCAGCATGCCGTACTTGAGCGCCCAGGCCGCCTCGTCCTTCTCCTGCGTGGAGCGGTCCAGGATCGAGAACGCGGCGGTGTACTGCGTCATCGCGAGCGTCATGTCGAGCAGGGCGCGGTAGGACTCGGCCGCCTCGATGACCGGCAGTCCGGCGTCGTGCAGGACCGAGATGAGCTCCTCGACACTGTCCGTCTCGGCGGGGCTGGCCGTGGTGCGCGCGGCGGCCAGGACGGCGAGGGCGGGGCGGGCCAGGTAGGACGTGCGCACGCTGCGGGCGGTGACGGTCAGCCGCGTGCGCCAGTCGGCCGAGGCGCGGTCCGGCAGCGCCGCCCTGGCCAGCTCGATGCCCTCCTGGATCGTCAGATCCGTGAGGGCGAGGACGAGTTCGTCCTTGTCGCGGAAGTGCCGGTAGACGGCGGTCGGGTCCGCGCCCAGTTCCTTGCCGAGGCGGCTGAAGGTCAGCTGGCCCCCGCCCTCGGGGGAGCAGAGCCGCAGCGCCGCCTCCAGGATCGACTCACGGCTCAGCGTCACACGCCGCTTGGACGACTGCTCAGCCACTCGGGCCTCCACGCGGGCCCCTCCTCAGGTTCGCCTCGGTCCGCTGCCCGCCGGGCGGGAGCGTGCTTCATCCGATCGTAACGGCGAGTCGCTGTCAATGGCATTGACAGACCCATTGTCAGGGGGTTTCCTTCTCCACACGTCGGGCAGCGAGGACGTCCTGCTCCCCCGGTCCCGCGCACCCCCCTGCCTTGGAGCGCCCGTGCACCCTGATCTCCACCCCGCCGACCTGGTCTTCCTCGGCGGGCCCGTCTACACCGTGGACCCGGCCCGCTCCTGGGCCGGTGCCGTCGCCGTCCGGGACGGCAGGATCGTGGCCGTCGGCCAGGATCACGACATCCGGCCGCTGATCGGCCCGGGCACCGAGGTCGTCGACCTGGCCGGCAAGCTGCTGCTGCCCGGCTTCCAGGACTCCCACGTCCACCCGGTGCTCGCCGGCACCACGCTGGCCCGCTGCAACCTGCACGACCTGGGCACCAAGGAGGAGTACCTCCAGGCGGTCTCCGACTACGCGGCCGCCCACCCCGAGGCCGAGTGGATCTCCGGCGGCGGCTGGTCCTTCCAGGCCTTCCCCGGCGGCATGCCGCACCGGACGATGCTCGACGCGATCGCCTCCGTCGGCGACCGCCCGGTGGCCCTGCCGGTCGCCGACGGCCACGCGCTGTGGGCCAACAGCCGGGCGCTGGAGATAGCCGGGATCACCAAGGACACCCCGGACCCGGCCGACGGCCGGATCGAGCGCGACCCGGACGGCACGCCGAACGGCATGCTCCAGGAGGGCGCGGCCGAGCTGGTCACCCGCTTCATGCCCGCCGCCACCGATGAGGACTTCTACCAGGGTCTGCTCGCCGGCCAGGCCTACCTGCACTCCTACGGCATCACCGGCTGGCAGGACGCGGGCGTCGGCCCCAACTTCGGCCCCGGCGACGTCTACGGCGCCTACCTGCGCGCCGACCGCGAGGGCACGCTGACCGCCCGGGTGCGCGGGGCCCAGTGGTGGGACCGCGAGGGCGGCCTGGAGCAGCTCCCGTTCTTCTCCGAGCGCCGCGCCGAGTCCGAGCGCAACGGTGAGAGGTTCTTCGCCGGGACCGTCAAGATGATGCTCGACGGCGTGGCCGAGAACCACACCGCCGCGATGCTGGAGCCCTACCTCGACGGCTGCGGCTGCCAGACCGGCACGACCGGCCTGGACTTCCTCGACCCCGAGAAGCTCGGCGGCTACGTCGCCGAACTCGACGCGGCCGGCTTCCAGGTGCACTTCCACGCGCTGGGCGACCGCGCCGTCCGCAACGCGCTGGACGCCGTCGAGGAGGCGCTGCGTCGCAACGGCGACCGCGGCAACCGCCACCACCTCGCGCACCTCCAGGTCGTCCACCCCGACGACATCGCCCGCTTCCGCGAGCTCGGCGCGACCGCCAACATCCAGCCGCTGTGGGCCTGCCACGAGCCGCAGATGGACGAGCTGACGATCCCGTTCCTCGGCGAGCGCCGGGCCGGCTGGCAGTACCCGTTCGGCTCCCTGCTGCGCGCGGGCGTTCCGCTCGCCGCCGGCAGCGACTGGTCGGTCTCCACCCCGGACGTGATGGCCGGCGTGCACGTGGCCGTCAACCGCACCGGCGAGGAGGACCCGAACCGGGTGCTCGGCCCGGAGGAGCGCCTGGACCTCGGGTCCGCCCTGGCCGCCTACACCGCCGGGACCGCCCGGGTGAACCACCTGGACGACCTCACCGGCTCGATCCAGACCGGCAAGCTCGCCGACCTGGTCGTGCTCGACCGCAACCCCTTCGACGGGCCCAGCCAGGCCATCGCCGAGACCCGCGTGCTGCGCACCTACGTCCAGGGCGAGCTGGTCCACGCCGCCACCGAGCTGTGAGAAGGAGAGCCTTCAGATGAGAAACCGCATGCTCCGCGCCGCCCTGGCCGGGACGTCCGTCGCCCTGCTCGCCACCGCCTGCAGCTCGGGCGGCGCGGCCAGGACGCCCGATGCCAAGAGCAACTTCTCCACCGCGCAGGTCACCACCGCGCCCGGCACCAAGCCGCTGACCAACCTGACCTGGTCCGGCGACTACCGCGCGCCCTACTCCGAGGACCCGGTCAAGACCGCCGACTACCCCGAGGAGACCATCCTCGGCAACGTCTGCGAGCCGCTGATCCGCGTCGCCGCCGACTACTCCCTCCAGCCCGGCATCGCCAAGTCCTGGAAGCAGCCCGACCCGAAGCACGTCGTGGTCGAGCTGGACCCGCGCGCGAGGTTCGCCGACGGCAAGCCGGTGACCACGGACGACGTGGTCTACAGCATCATGCGCAACCTCGACCCCAACGTGGCCAGCAACTACGCCGACTCCTTCAACGACCTCGGCGGAGCCAAGGCCACCGGGCCGCACGAGGTCACCTTCACGCTGACCAAGGACGACTACATCTTCGACCGTCAGCTCGGCATCCTGGGCTCGGCGATCGTCGAGAAGTCCTTCGCCGTCAAGGCCGGGCAGAACTTCGGCAACGCGAACGTCGGCGTCATGTGTACCGGGCCCTACACCATCGCGTCCTTCGACGGCACCAACCAGATGGTGCTGAAGAAGAACCCGACCTACTGGGACCCGAGCCACGCGGGCAAGGCCGAGACGGTCACCTTCAAGTTCCTGGCCGATCCCTCCGCGCTCGCCAACGCGCTGACCTCCGGCTCCATGCAGGGCGCGTTCGACCTCAACTCCTCGGTCATCCCCACGCTCAGCAAGAGCAGTGCGGGCAAGCTGTACATCGGCACCGAGGGTTCGACCACGCAGAACATCGACCTCGTGGTCTCCAACTTCTCCGGCGGCCTCGGCGACGCCCGCGCCCGCCAGGCGCTGAGCATGGCGCTGGACCGGGTCGGCATCGCCAAGACCCTGGCCGGCGGCGCCGCCGACCCGCTCTACGCGGTGGCCGGTCCCGGCTTCTGGGAGGGCAGCCCGGCGCAGGCCACCTACAAGGCCGCCTACGACCAGCTCGCCGCCAAGGGCGTCGACATCGCCGGCGCCACCAAGCTGGTCCAGGACGCGCACGCGGCCGGCAAGCTGATCACCCTCGCCTACACGGCCGGCGTCCCCCAGGAGGCCCAGCTGGCCCAGGTGATCCAGCAGACCGGCCAGCAGATCGGTCTCAACATCAAGATCGTCGGCCTGCCGGACCAGCAGTACGGCAGCCTCTTCACCGACCCGAAGGCGCGCGCCGCCTACGACGGCTTCCTCACCATCAACTACATGGAGTTCCCCGAGGCGCAGACCATGTACGCCAGCTACGCGACCAAGTCCGGCGTGCAGAACTTCAACGGGTACGACAACCCGCAGGTCCAGGCCGCACTCGACGCGGCCGCCGCCACGAACGACCCGCAGGCCCGCGCCCAGCAGGTGCTCAAGGCCCAGGCGATCCTGAACAAGGACCTGCCCTGGATCCCGATCATCGCGCCGCGCGCGCTGCTGTTCCAGAGCAAGGACGTCACCGGCGCGCCGCTGACCTTCTCCTACATGGACAACTCCTGGATCACCGCGGTGGGTGCTCCCTGATGGGTCGTCTGCTCCTGCAACGACTCGGCGGCCTGCTGACGACGCTGTTCCTGTCCAGCATCGTCATCTTCGGGAGCCTCTACCTGGCTCCCGGCAGCCCCGAGAACGTCATCTTCGGCTCCCGGACCCCCACGGCCGCCGCCCGCGCGGCCGTGCGGCACCGGCTCCACCTCGACCAGCCGCTGCCCGTCCGCTACTGGGACTGGCTGACCGGGGTGCTGCACGGCGACCTCGGCACCTCCATGGTCACCGGCCAGCCCGTCGTCGACCGGGTCGGCTCCGGACTGTCCACGACCCTGCTGCTGGTGCTGATGAGCATGATCATGGTCGTGGTCCTCGGCCTCACCATGGGTCTGGTCGCCGCGCTGCTGCCGGGCCGGGTCGACGGCGTGGTCAACGCGCTCACCTCGGTCACCGTCACCATCCCCTCGTTCGTCGCCTCGGCGCTGCTGATCTCGGTCTTCGCCGTCCAGCTGGGCTGGTTCCCGGCGAGCGGCATCGGCCAGGGGTTCGCCGGCAAGGTCCAGGGGCTGGTGCTGCCGGCCGTCGCGCTCGCGGTCCTCTCCTGCGGCTTCCTGGCCCGGGTCACCCGCAACGCGGTCCGCGACCAGCTGGAGCGTGAGCACGTGCAGACCGCGCTGGTGCGCGGCCTGCCCCGGCGCACGGTGCTCCGCAGCCACGTGCTGCGCAACGCCATGCCGCCGATCATCACCGCCGTCGGCCTGCTGGCCGCCGGGACCTTCGCCTCGACCCTGGTCGTCGAGTCCGCCTTCGCGGTGCCCGGGATCGGGCAGCTGACCATCCAGTCGGTCGCGCAGAAGGACTTCCCCGTCGTCCAGGCCGTGGCCCTGATGCTGGTCGCCGCGTTCGTCGTCTGCAACGCGGCCAGCGATCTGATCCAGGCCGTGGTCGACCCGCGGCTGCGCGAGGCCGGGAGCACGTCGTGAACAGCGTCAAGTCCACCTGGAAGCGCCTGAACAAGGCGCTCGGCCGGTCCGGGATGCTCTCCCTGGCCTTCCTGGTCGCCGTCCTGCTGGCCGCGGTCCTCGCGCCGCTGGTCGCGCCCGCCGACCCCAACCAGTCCAGCCTGCTGGACGCCTACGCCGGCCCGTCCGGCACCCACCTGCTGGGCGCCGACGGCATTGGCCGCGACCTGTTCTCCCGCCTGATCTTCGGCGCGCGGACCTCGCTGCTCGGCCCGGCGCTGGTCGTCGGCGTCGCGCTGTTCGTCGGCATTCCGCTGGCGCTGCTGGCGAGTTGGTACGGCGGCTGGGTGGACGGGGTGGTGGCCCGGGTCTTCGACCTGGTCTACGCCCTGCCGGGGCTGCTGCTGGCGGTGCTGACCGTGGCCCTGTTCGGCCCCGGCCTCACCCCGGCCGTGGTGGCCCTCTCCGTCGCCTACATCCCGTTCCTCGCACGCATCGTGCGGGCGGCGGCGCGGCAGCAGCGGGTGAGCCCCTACGTCGACGCGCTCGCCGTGCAGGGCTTCGGGGTCCTGCGGATCACGGTCCGTCACATCCTGCGCAACATCACGCCCGTGGTCGTCGGGCAGGCCGCGATCGCCTTCGGCTACGCGCTGCTGGACCTGGCGTCCCTGTCCTACCTGGGCCTGGCCGTCCAGGCGCCGACGCCCGACTGGGGCGTCATGGTCAGCGACAGCGACGCCATGCTCAAGGGTTACTGGCTCCAGGTGCTCGCGCCGGGCGTGCTGATCGTCCTCACGGTCCTCGCCCTGACCGTCCTCGGCGCCCGGATCAGCGGCGAGAAGCCGCCGGGCTACCTGCGCCGCCGGCCGCCCAAGACCGTCGCCGCCGAGAAGAACCGCACCACCGTGGGAGCCGCCGCATGACCGCACCCCTGCTCGAACTGGCCGGCCTCACCGTCGACATCGCGACCGAGGACGGCGGCTCCCGCACCCTGCTCGACGGTGTCGACCTGACGCTGGCTCCCGGCGAGGCGCTGGGCCTCGTCGGCGAGTCCGGCTCCGGCAAGTCGATGACCGTCCGCGCGATCACCCGGCTGCTGCCGCGCGCCGCGACGGCCACCGGCACCGTCCGCTTCGAGGGCGAGGACGTCCTCGCCATGGACGCGGGCACACTGCGCACCTACCGCGACGGCGGCGTCGGCCTGGTCTTCCAGGACCCGCGGGCGCACATCAACCCGACCCGGAAGATCGGGGCGTTCCTGATCGAGGCGCTGGTGGGCAACCGCAAGGTGCCCAGGCGGGAGGCGCTGGCCCGGGCGGCCAAGGTGCTGGCCGAGGTCGGCATCGACGACCCCGAGCGGCGCCTTGGGCAGTACCCGCACGAGGTGTCCGGCGGCATGCTCCAGCGCGTGATGATCGCCTCGGTGCTGCTGGCCGAGCCACGGCTGATCCTCGCCGACGAGCCCACCACCGCGTTGGACGTGACGATCCAGCGCGAGGTCGTCGGCATCCTGGACCGGCTGCGCCGTGAGCGCGGCATGGGCATGGTCTTCATCACCCACGACCTCGACCTGGCGCTCGCCGTCTGCGGCCGCGTCGCGGTGATGTACGCCGGGCGCATCGTCGAACTGCGCACCGCCGACACCTTGCACGAGCGGGCCGCGCATCCCTACACCCTCGGCCTGCTCGGCTCCCGCCCGGCCATCGACGCGCGCGCCGAGCGCCTGACGGCCATCCCCGGGCGTCCGGTCTCCGCCTTCGAGTCGGGCGAGGGCTGCGCGTTCGCGCCACGCTGTTCGTTCGCCACGGAGCAGTGCGAGACGACCCCGCCCACCCTGGCCCGGTTCGACGGCGGGCTGGTGCGGTGCAGCCGCGTCGAGGAGATCCACGCCGCACGGACGGAGGCGAACGCGTGAACACGAACGCGGTCGAGGTACGCGGGCTCAACAAGTTCTTCAAGGCCCACCACGCCGTCGTGGACGTCGACTTCGACGTCCCCGCCGGCGGCTCGCTCGGCATCGTCGGCGAGTCCGGCTCCGGCAAGACCACCATCGCCCGCATGCTGGTCGGCCTGGAACGCCCCACCAGCGGCACCATCACCGTCATGGGCCGTGACCGCAGCCGTCCCGCCCGCGGCGCCAAGGAACGCGGCACCCGGGCCCGGGAACTGCAGATCGTCTTCCAGGACCCCTACACCTCCCTGGACCCCAGCCAGAGCGCCCGCGCCGCCATCGAGGAGGTCCTGCGCCACCACCGGCGCGACCTCGCCCTCACCCAGGACCTGGTCGACCAGGTCGGCCTCACCGACCGCCAGGCGAACGCCCGCCCGCGCGACCTGTCCGGCGGACAACGCCAACGCGTCGCCATCGCCCGCGCGCTGGCCGCCGCACCCAAGGTCCTGATCCTCGACGAGGCCGTCTCCGCCCTCGACGTCTCCATCCAGGCCCAGGTCCTCAACCTCCTCACCGACATCCGCACCCAGACCGGG
Source organism: Streptacidiphilus sp. MAP12-33 (assembly GCF_041261265.1). NCBI lineage: Bacteria > Bacillati > Actinomycetota > Actinomycetes > Kitasatosporales > Streptomycetaceae > Streptacidiphilus > Streptacidiphilus sp. MAP12-33. Next base: position 22,058 of record NZ_JBGCCA010000015.1, on the reverse strand, counting down.
ATCGCCTACATCCTCATCTCCCACGACCTCGCCGTCGTCCGCCAGCTCTGCGACACCGCCCTCGTGCTACGACGCGGACAGATCGTCGAACAAGGCGACTGCGACCGCATCCTCGACACCCCCGCACACGACTACACCCGCGCCCTGCGCGAAGCCGTCCCCGTCCCCGGCTGGACCGTCGGCGGGTAGCCGCCGCACGGGGATTCCTCCTCAGGGAGGAGGTCAGGGCCGCCTTCGGGCGGCCTTTCCTCCTTCCGCCGGAGGTTTCGGCCCGCACGGCCTTCGTAGCGTCGACGTCATGACGAGACGCACGGACGAGGCGAGGCGGCGGCGATGATCGAGGCCCACGGGCTCACCAAACGGTACGGGGCCACGACGGCCGTCGAGGGGCTGGACTTCCGGGTCGAGCCGGGCCGGGTCACCGGCTTCCTCGGCCCGAACGGGGCCGGCAAGTCCACGACGATGCGGATGATCCTCGGCCTGGACCTGCCGACCTCCGGCTCGGTGCTCGTGAACGGGCGTCGCTACCAGGGGCTGGTCTGGCCGCTGCACGAGGTCGGCGCCCTGCTGGACGCACGCGCCGTGCACCCCGGCCGCAGCGCCTACCGGCACCTCCACAGCCTGGCCGCCGCGAACGGCATCCCGCGTGGGCGGGTCGACGCGGTGCTTGAGCAGGTCGGGCTCGCCGGCGTCGCGCACCGCCGCGTCGGCGGGTTCTCGCTCGGCATGTCCCAGCGGCTCGGGATCGCGGCGGCGCTGCTCGGCGACCCGGGTGTGCTGCTCTTCGACGAACCCGTCAACGGGCTGGACCCGGACGGCATCCTGTGGATCCGCACGCTGATGCGCACCCTGGCCGCCGAGGGCCGCACCGTGCTGGTGAGCAGCCACCTCATGAGCGAGATGGCCCTCACCGCGGACCACCTGCTGGTCCTCGGGGAGGGGCGGCTGCTCGCGGACCTGCCGCTGGACGAGCTGATCGCGCGCGGCGCGGCGGACCGGGTGGAGGTGCGCGCGGCGGAACCCGAGCGCCTCGCTGCCGAACTGCGCGAGCTGGGCGCCGAGGTGACCCGGGAGCCCGACGGTCTGCTGCGCGTCGTCGGGGTCGGGGCGGTGACGATCGGGGAGCTGGCCGCCGCGCGCGGGCATGTGCTGCACCAACTGCGGGACGCGAACTCCTCACTGGAGGAGGCCTACTTCCGGCTCACCGAGGGCAGCGTGGTCTACCGGGCTCCGGTGCCCGCATGAGCGCGCGGAGGGTCGCCACGCGCTGGAGGGCGACGGCGCGCAGCGAGTGGATCAAGCTGTGGTCGGTCCGTTCCGTACCGGCGGTACTGGAGGCCGCGCTGGTGGTCGTGGTCGTCGGCGGGTTCGTCCTGGGCGCCGGATACCGGTCCGGCTGGGCCTCGCTTTCCCCGGCCGACCAGGCGTCCTTCGATCCGACCTTCACCAGTCTGCGCGGCGTGGAGCTCGCGCAGCTCTTCGTCGGCGCGCTCGGGGTGCTCGCGGTCACCGGCGAGTACGCGACCGGACTGATCCGCACGACGCTGGCGGCGACGCCGCAGCGGGCGCAGTTGTTCGCGGTGAAGGCGCTGGTGCTCGGCGCCGTGGTCTGGGCGCTGTGCACGGCGGCCGCGTTCGCGGCCTTCGCGCTCGGCCAGAGCCAGTTCACCGGGCCGGCGCCGCACGCCTCGCTGGGCGGGCCCGGCGTGCTGCGGGCGGTGGCCGGGGGTGGGCTGTTCCTGACCGGGGTCGCGCTGCTCGGACTGGCGCTGGGCGCGCTGACCCGGTCGACCCCGCTGGGGCTGGCGGCCTTCTTCGGGGTGCTGCTGGTGCTGCCGCTGGTCGTCGGCCTGCTGCCGAGCGGGGTCGGTGACCGGATCGGCCCCTATCTCCCCGGCGAGGCGGGCTCGCAGCTGTGGCATGTGCGGCCGCCCTCACCCGAGAGCCTCGGGCCCTGGCAGGGCGCGGGCCTGTTCGCGCTGTACGTCGCGGCGGCGGGCGCGGCCGCGCTGGTCCTGTTGCGCAGGAGGGACGTCTGATGCGGGAGAACGTCACGCTGTCGCGGCGCGCGCGGGCCGTGCTGGCGAGTGAGTGGATCAAGATCAGCTCGCTGCGCTCGCTCCGGGTGACGGGCCTGGGCGCCCTGCTCTTCGGCGTCGCCCTCGCCTTCCTGGTCTGCGCGGGCTACCACGCCCGCTGGCACGCGCTGGGCGTCGCCCGGCAGGCGGCGTTCCAGCCCGTCGACACCAACCTCGGGTTCCTCCAGATCGCCCCGCTGCTCTTCGGGGTCCTCGGCGCGCTCGTCGTCACCAGCGAGTACGGCACCGGCCAGATCCGTGGCACCTTCGCGGCCACGCCGCAGCGTCCGCTCGTGCTGGCGGCCAAGGCGGTCCTCGTCGGCGGGCTCGGGCTCGTCCTCTCGCTGGTCACGGTCGCGGGGGCGTTCCTGGTGGGGCAGGCCCAACTGGCGGGCGCGGCCCCGCACGCGTCGCTGGGCACCCCGGGCGCGGCGGGGGCGGTGCTGGGCGGTGCGCTCTACCTCACCCTGACGGCACTGTCCGGACTCCTCGTCGGTGTGCTGGTGCGCAGCACCGCCGTGGCGGTCTCCACGCTCGCCGGGGTGTTCCTGGTACTGCCGGTGCTGGTCGACAGCCTGCCCAAGGGCGTCGTCTGGCGGCACACCGTGCCGTACCTGCCCTCGGATCTCGGCCTCTCGCTGTGGCACTCGCGGGTGGACCTGCTGGTCCGGCCGCTGCCGGCCGGGCTGCTGTTCGCCGGGTACGTGCTGGTGCTCGGCGCGGCCGGGCTCGCGCTGCTGCGGGTGCGGGACGCGTGAGCTCGGGCATGCTGAGGGGCATGGGAGCACCCTTGCGGCGGTGGCGGCGGTCGTGGGCCGTCGACGCGGCGGTCGCGGCGACGGTGCTCGCGGTCACCGCCTCGGGCGCGACGGACCGGCTGGTCTCCTGGCTGCCCGCGTGGACCGCGTTTCCGCTGGCGCTGACCCAGGCGGCCCTCGTCGTGTTCCGCCGCCGCGCGCCGCTCCCGGTCCTGGCCGCCACGACGGCCCTGGGCGCCTTCATGATCGCCACTGGTTTCCCCGGCCTCTCGGCGACGGCCGGCGCCATCGCGGCGGCCTACGCCGTGGCCGTCCACGGCCCCGGCGACCAGGCAGAGCCTCCGCCCGCGCCCGCAGGGCGGGTTGGCGCGGCCGGGCCGCAGTCCTGGCCGGGCGGGCCGGACTTGTCCTCCTCCTCCGGCATCCCGGGCCGTCGGCCCGGGGCTGCCGCGGTTGCCCCTGTCTCGGCCTTCGGCCGGGCCGTGCCCGCAGGGCGGGCCGATCCGGCTCCGCCCTCCGGTGTGCCGCGCCGATGGGTCGGCGCTGGGCGGGCCGCCGGGCGTGGGGCGCTGGCCTGCCTGGCCGCAGCCGCCGTGTTGATGGTCGCGGGGTTGGCGCCGACGGCGCGCAGTCAGGCGAGCGGTGGGGTGCCGTGGCCCTCGCTCACCGTCGGGCTGTGCCTCGCGCTGGCGTGGGTGTCCGGATACGCCGCGCGGACCAGGCGCGGGTACGTCGCCCAACTGAAGGAGCGGGCCCGGCGGCTGGAGCGGGAGGAGGGGGAGCGGGCCGAACGCGCCGTCGCGGACGAGCGGCTGCGGATCGCCCGCGAGCTGCACGACGTCATCGGCCACTCGATCAGCCTGATCACCGTTCAGGCCGAGGCGGCCGGACGCGTGCTGCGGACCCGCCCGGAGGCCGTGCCCGAGCACCTGGCGATCATCTCCGCCGCCGGCCGCGAGGCCCTCGCGGAGATGCGCCGGGTCCTCGCGGTGCTGCGGCCGGGGGACGAGGACGGGCTCGCGCCGCAGCCGGACCTGGACACGCTGCCGGAGCTGGTGGCCAAGGTCGAGGCCGCCGGTCTGCCGGTGCGGCTGGACGTCGAGCCGGTCGCCCTGCCCGCGGGGGCCGGCCTCGCCGTCTACCGCATCGTCCAGGAAGGCCTCACCAACGCGCTCAAGCACGCGGGCCCGGCGACCGCCGAGGTGGAGGTGGCCCGGTCCGGGGGAGTCCTCCGCGTCCGCGTCGCCGACGACGGCCGCGGCCCCCGGGGCGAGCCCGACGCCGCCGCCCACGGCCTGCTGGGCCTGCGCGAACGCGTCACCGTGTACGACGGCACGCTGCACGCGGGCGCGCGCCCGGGCGGCGGGTTCGAACTGCGGGCCACGCTGCGCGTGGGGGACAGCGGGGACAGCGGGGACAGCGGCGACAGCGGGGACATCAAGGGCGTCGGGGAGGAGGACGAATGACCGTCAGGATCCTGATCGCCGACGACCAGGCGCTGATCCGTCAGGGCCTGCGCGCCGTGCTCGACTCCGAGCCGGGCCTGGAGGTCGTCGCCGAGGCGGCCGACGGCGCCGAGGCCGTGGAGGCGGCCCGTCGGCTGCGGCCCGACGTGGTGGTGATGGACGTCCGGATGCCGCGCCTGGACGGCGTGGCCGCCACCCGCGCCCTTCTCGCCGCGGAGCCCGCGCCGTGCCGGGTGCTCATCCTGACCACCTTCCACCTCGACGACTACGTCGCCCAGGCGCTGCGTGCCGGTGCCTCGGGCTTCCTGCTCAAGGACTCCACCGCCGACCAGCTCGTCGAGGCCGTCAAGGTGATCGCCGCCGGGGAGGCGCTGCTCGCACCGTCGGTGACCCGGCGTCTGCTGGAACGCATGGCCGCCGGACCTGACCACCCGGACGGAGGCGAGCTGCGGCGGCTGCTCTCCGCCCGCGAGGTGGACGTGCTGCTGCTCCTCGCCCGCGGCCTGTCCAACGCGGAGATCGGGGCCGCCCTGCACGTCGCCGAGACCACGGTCAAGAGCCACGTGCAGAGCCTGCTCGCCAAACTCGGTGTCCGGGACCGGCTCCAGGCCGCCGTCGTCGCCTACGACTCCGGCCTGGTCCAGCTGCGCGGCCTCGGCCCTACAGGGCTGTGAATACAGGGCCGTGACTACAGGGCCGTGACGGTCACCGTCAGCAGCGCGCCCGCCGGGGCCGTGACGTCGGCCGTGCCGTACCAGCCGTCGCGCGGCTGACGCAGCGTGATCCCGATGCGCCCGGCGCCGGTCACCCCGACGGAGGCGCCGTCGGCGTAGACGCTCGGTGGCAGCACGATCCGGGTCGGCAGCCGGCCGCCCGCGCGGTAGCGCAGGGTGTAGGTGCGCGTCGCCGGGTCGTACGCCTCGGAGACCGGGCTCCCTGCCAACTCCCGCGCGTAGGGCGAGAACACCGGCGCGTCACCGGCGTGCGGCCTCCCGTCCGGACCGAGGGGCGTGTAACCGCCGGTGCCCTTGCCCCAGTACCACATGGTCCACCCCGCGGCGAACTGCCGCATCGCGGCGACCTGCTGGGAGACCAGCTCGGTGTTCCCGGGGGTGTCCGCGTTCGGCGGACCCCACTCGCCCACCAGGACGGGCATCTTGTGTGCCTTGGGATAGGCGGTGATGGCCGCCGTGTAGTTCTGGATGAAGCCGTCGGACGGGTTCCAGTCCTGCCCGTTCTCGACGTCCGTGTCGTAGAAGTGCGGCGCGTAGCCGATCCGGGCCGTGCCGTGGCGGGGATCGGCGAAGCCGGGCAACCGTGTCGGCACGCCCTCGCCCACCAGCACGGTCGGCTCGACGAACAGCCAGGAGGAGGAGTCCACGCTGCGCACGGCGCCGATGAGCCGGCGGTACATCGCCGCGAGCCGTCCCCGCTCCAGCGCGGCGGACGCGGCGATCTGGACGGACGGGTCGGTCGGGTCGCCCGCGATCGGCCCGGACGGCTCGTTGAACAGGTCGTAGCCCAGCAGCGAGCGGTGGCCGCGGAACTCGCGGGCGACGTGGGCGTAGAAGTCGGCCTGGTCGCGGCGCAGGTCGGCGTCGTCGTACAGGTGCTGGAAGGCGCGCTGGACGGCGGGCTGGAAGTAGCCGGCGAACCAGTCGTTCGGGTCGGCGACGAACGGCAGGCCGTCGTCACGGGTGGCCCAGACCGGCGCGCCGTCCTGGCCGCCGCCGTACTTGGGGCCGTAGACGTCCTGGTGGAAGTCGACGACGACGCGCAGGCCGTAGCGGTCGGCGGCGTCCATCAGTTGGCGCAGCTTGCGGAACTCCGCCTCGTCGTAGTGGCCGCGCTGCGGTTCCAGGCGGGCCCAGGTGATGTCGAGCCGGATCAGGTCGAAGCCGTGGGCGGCGATCGCACGGATGCCGGCGGGCGTGGTCTCGTCGTACTTGTCGACGTTGAACCCGCGTAGGCCGAGTACGCGGCCGTGGCTGTCGGTGAAGGCGACCGTGCCGGCGGCCGGATGCGACGTGGGGGCCGCGGAGGCGGGGGTGACGGAGAACGCGGCGGCGAGGGCGACGGCCCCCGCCAGGAATCGGGCGCGCATGAGCACCTCCGGAGGGAAGGGGCGGGTGGCCGCCGATCATGCTCCGCGGGGCGAACGTGCGCAAGGGTAACGCGAGTATTCCTCACGTTTATTTTCCGCCGTGCCTCCCCGATACTCGTCCCATGAGCGCTCCCGCCGTCGACGCCGATCTCGACCCGGCCCGCCTCCGCTCCTGGTGGGCGCACCGCCAGGGCCTCGACGGCTCGCTCGCCGGCGCCGCCCCGGCGCAGGTGCTGGCGCGCACCGGCTGGGCACGCTCCGTCGGCGGTGCCGCGCCGTATCTGGGCCTGTTCGCCCGCGCCGGGTCGAGCCGCGCCGAGGTGGACGCGGCCGTCGCGGCCGAGGAGATCCACGAACTGCCGTCCGCGCGCGGCTGCACCTACGTGCTGCCCGCCGGGGACTTCGCCCTCGGGCTCGCGGTCGGCGCGGGTGCGCCCGCCGGAGAGCTGGCCGCCGCGCGCAAGCACCTCGACGTCACCGACGCCGAGATCGAGACGCTGAACGCCGCGGTCCTGGCCGCCCTGGAGACGGCTGCCGCCCCGCTCGACCCCGCCGCCCTCAAGGACGCCGTCGGCGAGGCGGTCCGCAGCCTCGGTGAGGCCGGTCGCAAGCGCGGTGTCTCCACCACGCTCCCGCTCGCGCTCGGGCTGCTTCAGTCCGCGGGCGAGATCCGCCGCGTGCCCGTCAACGGCCGCCTCGACCAGCAGCGGTACGGATACGTCCGCTGGACGCCGCCGGCGGCCGCCTTCGCCGAGGCGGACGTGGAGCTCGCCCGCCGCTACTTCGCGTGGGCCGCGCCCGCCTCGCTCGCCCACTTCCGCTGGTTCTCCGGCTTCACCGCCGCCCGCGCCAGGGCGGCCCTCGCGCCGCTCGGACTGCTCCCCGTCGCCGGGGCCGACCTGCTGATCCCGGCCGAGCTCGCCGACCCCTTTGCTGACCACCGCCGTCCCGTCGAGCCCTGCTACACGCTGCTGGCCGGGATCGACGGCGTGCACCTGCTCCACCGCGAGCTCGCCCGACTGGTCGACACCGCGGACGCCGACCGCCCCGTGCCGGGCGCCAAGGCAGGCCGGGTCTTCGGCTCGGACGCCGACCCGCAGTGCCACGTGATCGTCGATCGTGGCCGGATCGTCGGCTTCTGGGAGTTCGACCCCGAGGCGGGGGAGCTGGTCCACTCCCTCTTCGTGCCGCAGGACGCCGCGCTCGGGGCGGCGCTGGCTCGCACCGAGGCGTTCGTCCGGGACGACCTGGGCGACGCCCGCGGCTTCAGCCTGGACTCGCCCAAGAGCCGGGCGCCGAAGTTGGCCGCGCTGCGAACGGCGATGCAGGAGGGCTGACAGCGGGGGGTGGCGCACCTATGCTGACGCCACGTCTAACAAGGGGGCCTCGCCGATGGAGCCGACCACGCCGCCGCTCAGTCCGGGCGTCCGCTACGCCATGGTGGTGCCCCTGACACTCGGCGCGGCCTACGCCGCGCTGCTGCTGACCCTGGCCTCCTCGCACACCGAGGCGCTCTTCGCCTGGACGATGTCGCCGGTGAGCGCCACCCTCGTCGGCGCCGGGTACGCGGGCAGCTGCGCGATGCTCTGGCTCTGCGCCGTCCGCGCCAAGGCGTGGACCCACGCCAGGGTCACCGTGCTCAGCTCCTCCCTGTTCATGCTGCTGATGCTCGCCGCGATCGTGCTGGACCACCGCACCCTGCACCTGGAGGGCGGGGACCTCTTCGCCGTGCTCGCGGCGTTCGGCTGGTTCGGCGTGCACCTGGTGGCCCCGCTGATCGGCACCGTCGGGCTCGGTGTCCAGCTGGTCGGTAACCGCCGCCTGGCCGCCCGCTACGGCCGGGCTGAGCGGCCCGAGCCGCTGCCGTGGTGGATCGCGCTGCCGACGTTCTCCTCCGGTGCCTTCCTCACCGCCGTCGGCGCACTTCTCTTCGCGGCCCCCGCCTGGCCCGCCCGGCACTGGCCCTGGGCCGCCGGCCGGCTGGATGTGCGCGTCCTTGCGGCCTTCGCACTGGTATTCGGGCTGGCCATGCTCGGCACCGTCGCCGAGCGAGAGCTGCACCGGGTCCGGCACGGCATGCTGGCGCTGGTGGTCACCGGCGTGCTCGGCCTGGTCGGCCTGGTCAGGTACGCGGACCAGGTGCGCTGGGCGTCCGCCGGCGCCTGGGGCGTGGTCGCGGTGCTGATGCTCTTCCTGGGCATGGGGCTGGCGGGTCTGGGGCTCTCGGCGATCCTGCCGGAGGCGCTCCCGCAGAGTGCGCGCTCCCGCGCGCCGGGGGCGTCCGCCGGTGCGGGCAACCCCGCCTGAGTAGGTGTCAGTGTGCCGGGGTAGGCTTCGCAACCGGAGATACTTGCACACCGACCTCACGGGGCGGATAGGCTTCGCACCACGGCCCTGGTGCCTTGCAAGGGGTGGGACATGGAACAGATGCAACACGTGCGCAGTCGGCCGCGGATCCCCGCGGTCCAGTGCGGCACGGGTGCGGCGAGCCGTCGGCTCGACCGGCACCTCGCGGTGCTCGGCGCGCCCGCGCTGTCGCAGGTGGAGGTCGCCGAGGCGGTCGGGCTGATAAGGGAGCTGACGCCGCGTGGCCTCGGCACGCCCGCGTCGACCAACGCCCCCGCGCGCCCGAACCGCTTCTCCCGCACGGTGCTGTTGGCGCCGCTGCGGCGGCTCAAGCGCTCGCTCTTCGGCAGTCGGGGCCGGTAGGCCCCGACTCGCCCTGCCCGGCAGGCCACGCGCGGTGCGCTCGTAGGACTACTCCTACTACTCCGCCGTGGCCTGCTTCAGCACGACCTGGTACGCCTTCTCCTCACCGCGTTCCGCCAGCCGCCATCCCGCCTCGGTGCGCACCAGCCGGTCCACGTACCAGAGCCCGCACTGCAACAGGCCGCCGTCGTCCGGCAGCGGCATCGGGTTGTGGCACATGGTCCGCGCCGTGGCGCGGTCACCGTCCAGCTCGATGATCATGTTGGCGACCAGGTGCTGCGTCGCCGGGAACAGCGGCAGCACCTCCTCCAGGAACGCGCAGACCTCCGGCACGCTGCCGCGCGGTCCGCCCATCGCCGTGTAGTCCACGACGGCGTCCTCGGTGAAGACGGCCTTGAGGGCGGCCCAGTCGCGGCTGTCCACCGCGTGCGCGTAGCGCGCGAAGAGTTCCTGGATCTCCAGACGGTCCGACATCTCCTGCAGCGTCAGCATGCGCGCCAGTGTGGGCGAGGGGAGGGGAGAAGAGAAGGGCCGTGCTCACCCTCACCGGAACGGACTAGCGTGGCAGGCGGTACACGAACGTCGCTCCTACGTTCGGAGGGAACCGCCCGCGTCAATCGCGGGCATCTCGGAGGAGAGGCGCACCTCATGCTCACGTCCCGACGCCCGACGACGATCCTGCTGTGCGCCCTGACGGCCGCGACGCTGGCCTCGACGGCGGCGTGTTCCAGCAGCACCAAGAACGCGGTCTCCAACGCGGCGAGCAACGGCGCGTCGGCGGTCCGCAGCGCGGCGGCGAGCGCCGGGTCGAGCGTGGCGGCGAGGGCGTCCAGTGCGGCGTCCAGTGCGGCGGCCAGCGCGAAGGCCAGCGTCAAGGCGAGCGCCTCGGCGAAGGCGTCCTCGGGGGCGGTCCAGAAGAACGTCACCTCGGGGGCGTTCTGCTCGCCGGACGGGTCGGCCGGCGCGACCAGCGCCGGGGTCGCCATGACCTGCAAGAAGGACTCGTCGGGCAAGGACCGATGGACCTCGGCGGTCAGCCCGTCCGCGAGCGCGCAGGCGGGCCAGTTCTGCAGCACCTCCGGCGCGACGGCCTCCGGCAGCAACGGCACCAACCTCGTCTGCAAGGGCGGCTCCGACGGCCGCGACCGCTGGACCAAGCAGTAGGTGCACCATCCCGGGGCGCCGTAGGCGCCTTCAGGGGCGCGAGGCTCTGCCGGCTTGCGGCTCAGCCGCGTAGGCGCGGGCAACCACCGGCGTGCGGATGGCCCTGCTCGTATCGGGACCATCCGCATGTGTGTGGCTTGCCGCGCCCACGCAGGGGGCACCTCAGGGGCACCTCCCGGCCGAAGGCTGGGGGAGGAGCCGCACACGGCAGAGCCTCGCGCCGCTGGGGTAGGCGTACGCGCACGTGGGAGCTACGGCCAGAGGCGGTCGCGGGTCCAGGGGCCGGTGGCGCGTTCCGCGCGGTAGCGGAGGCGGATGTGGCCGCGGCCCGGGACGCCCTGCCAGAACTCGACGGTGCGCGGTTCGACCGTGAAGAGCGCGTGCTGCGGGTCCACCGTGTCCGGCGCCGAGGCCACCCGCGCGGACGCGGCGGCGAAGGCCGCCGGGAGCGCGGCGGGGTCCGTGAGGACCTCGCTCTGGTGGCCGACCAGGCTCGCCGCGCGCGAGCCGGGGAGACGGTCGAGGAAGTCGCGCGCCGCGGTCGCCGCGTCCGCGCGCAGGACGGGGCCGCGGGCGCGGATCTGGCGGCCCTGCTCGCGCCAGTGGAACATGATCGCCGCCTGCGGCCGCGCAGCGAGCTGGCGGCCCTTGGGGCTGTCGGCCTGGGTGGCGAAGGTCCAGCCCGCCTCGGTGGCGTCGCGCAGGGCGACGACCCGCAGGTCGGGACCGCCGTCCGCGTCGGCCGTGGCCAGCGACATCGCGTGCGGCTCGCGCACGCCCGCCACCACCGCCTCGCCCAGCCACGTCAGGAAGAGCGGGAACGGCGAGTCGGGCGCACCCTCCGGATCGAAGGACGGCAGCTCGCCACCGAGCATCGGCAGCCCGAACAGCAGCTCCCGCACCGTCCGGGCCTCGGGCCCGCCGCTCACGACGATGCCCCGAGCGCCGCCGCGATCGAGCGGGCCAGCCGCTCCAGGTAGTCGCGGGTGACCGGCTCGCGGGTGACCAGCAGGTGCCAGTAGAGCGGGCCCGCGATCAGGTCGAGGGCCAGGTCGGAGTCGGTCCCGGCAGGCAGCTCGCCCCGCGCGACCGCGCGGCGGACCAGCGCCGCGCTGCTCTCGCGCTGCGACTCGCGCAGGGCCAGGGCCAGGGTGCCGGCGATCTCCGGGTTGCGGGCGGCCTCCGCCAGCAGGTCCGGGACGATCTGCGCGGCGAGCGGGTGGCGCAGGATGCGGTAGACGACCTGGATCAGCAGCCGCAGGTCCTGGTGCAGGGAGCCGGTGTCGGGCAGCACGATGCCCGCGCTCACCACCTCGGACACGACCTCGATGACCATCGGCAGCTTGGAGCGCCAGCGGCGGTAGACGGCGGTCTTGCCGACGCCCGCGCGGCGGGCCACGGCCTCGATCGACAGGCGGGCGTAACCGGTGGTGGCGAGCTCCTCGAAGACCGCCCCGCGGATGGCTTCGGTCACATCGTCGCGCAGCAGTGCGGCCCCCGTGGGTGCCCGCTTGGCCTCGGTTTGCCCTGGTCCCTGGTGTGCGGTGGCGTCCGCTGCGGGCACGGGGGGATCGGCGACGACGGCCTGTCCCGACTGAGTTCCCATATGCTCCCCTGTCAGCACTGGTCGCGTCTGTGCACCGCCTGTGCGGCTCCTGTTCAGGTCGACGATACGCCAGCGTGCCGACGCAACGCTTGCGTTTCGTCGGTCGCCCCCGTTAGCGTCCTACCCAGGATGGGACGATACCGTTTCGTCCTGTCCAGTGGGACGAAGCTTGGGAGTAGCGTGTCCACGGTGTTTGAGCAACGGGCGGCAGGCGTGGCCGACCCGGACGCGGGTCTCAGCCCCGCGGAACTGGCCGCCAAGTACGGCCTGACCATCAGCGGCCGTCGGCCCAGCCTGCTGGAGTACACCAAGCAGGTTTGGCAGCGGCGGTACTTCATCGGCGCGTACGCGACCGCCAAGCTCATGGTCCAGTACTCCTCGTCGAAGCTGGGCCAGGTCTGGCAGGTGCTGACGCCGCTGCTCAACGCGGGTGTCTACTTCCTGATCTTCGACCTGCTGCTGGGCATCAGCAAGGGCATCCCGGACTACATCCCGTACCTGTGTACGGGTGTGTTCGTCTTCAACTTCACCCAGGCCGCCGTGCTCTCCGGCACCCGCGCCATCTCCGACAACCTGGGTCTGATCCGCGCGCTGCACTTCCCGCGCGCCTCGCTGCCCATCGCCTTCACCGTCAACCAGCTCCAGCAGCTGGTTGTCTCGATGGGTGTCCTCGGCGTCATCGTCCTGGTCAGCGGCCTGCCGATCACGGTGAACTGGGTGCTGATCGTCCCCGTCCTGCTGCTGCAGGCGACCTTCAACGCCGGCCTCGCGATGTTCATGGCCCGCATCGGCGCCAAGACCAGCGACATGGCCCAGCTGATGCCGTTCATCATCCGTACCTGGATGTACCTCTCCGGCGTGTTCTGGTCCGTCAGCAGCGTCGCGGCCAAGCTGCCGCACGTGGCCGGCGCACTGATCCAGGCGAACCCCGCGCTGATCTACATCGAGCTCATGCGCTACTCGCTCATGGACTCGGTCCCCGCCAGCAGCCTGCCGCACCACGTGTGGATCATGGCCGTGGCCTGGGCCGTGATTGGCGGTCTGGGTGGTTATGTCTTCTTCTGGAAGGCAGAGGAGGAGTACGGCCGTGGATGACCAGGAGATGATCGACAGCGTGCTGGAGCCGGAAGGCCCGCCGCCCGCCCCGATCGAGAAGATCCCGACGGTTGTCGTGGACAACATGCACATCGTCTACAAGGTCTACGGCGCGGGCGCCGGCAAGGGCAGCGCGACCGGTGCCCTGTCGCGCATCATGCGCCGCAAGGCCTCGCCGGCGCTGACCGAGGTGCACGCGGTCAAGGGCATCAGCTTCACCGCCTACAAGGGCGAGGCCGTCGGCCTGATCGGTTCCAACGGCTCCGGCAAGTCGACGACGCTGGCCGCCATCGCCGGTCTGCTCCCGCCGGCCCAGGGCGCCGTCTACACGGACGGGCAGCCCTCCCTGCTGGGCGTCAACGCCGCCCTGATGAACGACCTCACCGGCGAGCGCAACGTCGTCCTCGGCTGCCTGGCGATGGGCATGACCTACGCCGAGGTGCGCGAGAAGTACCAGGAGATCGTCGACTTCTCGGGCATCAACGAGAAGGGCGACTTCATCTCGCTGCCCATGCGCACGTACTCCTCCGGCATGGGCGCGCGGCTGCGCTTCGCGATCTCCGCGGCGCGCACCCACGACGTGCTGATGATCGACGAGGCGCTGTCCACCGGTGACGCGGCCTTCCGCAGGCGCAGCGAGGAGCGCATCCGCGAGCTGCGCCGCGAGGCGGGCACGGTGTTCCTGGTCTCGCACAGCAACTCGACCATCCGTGAGACCTGTAACCGGACCATCTGGCTGGAGCACGGCCTGATCCGCGCCGACGGCCCGACCGAGGACGTCGTCAAGGAGTACGAGGACTGGACCGCCAAGCGGTAGTGACCACCTGGTGGTCACCCGCTTGCCACTACGGTCCGCACACCGTCCATAACGATCCGACAGCCGCCGTGGGCACCCGCCCCGGCGGCTGTCGGTGCGGGGACGTAGGCTGCGGGCATAGGGTATGAACAAGATCGTGTGCAGGCGTGGTGCGCGGAGCAGTGTGCAGAGCCGGTGTGCCCGAGGCGTGTCCCCTGTGGGCAGCCCGTCAAGATCGGTGTAGAACGGGGGGGTGGCGGTCATGGCGGTGGGCGAGCAGCAGTCAGGTGAACTGATGTCCGACGAGGGATCGGGTGCGGTTCTCGACAAGGCGGCGCGGGAGAACTTCCCCGTCGCTCCCTTCTTCCTGCCGCCCGCCATGCGCGAGGGCCTGATGGCCGTCTACGGCTTCGCCCGGCTCGTCGACGACGCGGGGGACGGCGATCTGCCCGATCCGCGCGGCACCGCCGGGCTGCTGGGCGTCCCCTTCGTGGCGGAGGCCCCCGGCAGTGAGGCCGACACCTCCTTCCGGCTCGCCCTGCTCGACGCCCTGGACGCCGACGTGGACCGCGCCTTCGAGCAGGTGCTCGACGCGCGCGCGGCCGGCCCCCGGCATCCGCTGATCGCCGCACTGGTGCCGGTGATCGCCCGCCACGGCCTCACCGTCGAGCCGTTCCGCGGCCTGATCGAGGCCAACCGGGTCGACCAGCGCGTCGCCCGCTACGAGACCTTCGACGACCTGATGGGCTACTGCGAGCTCTCCGCCAACCCGGTGGGCCGCCTGGTGCTGCAGCTCGCCGGTCTGGCCACGCCCGAGCGCGTGCGCTGGTCCGACGCGGTCTGCAGCGCGCTCCAGGTCGTCGAGCACCTCCAGGACGTGGCCGAGGACCGTGCCCGCGGCCGCGTCTACCTGCCCGCGCAGGACATGAAACGGTTCGGCGTCACCGAGGCCGATCTCGACGCCGCGCACGCGGGAACAACCCTGCGCGGCCTGGTGCTGTTCGAGTCGGAGCGCGCCCGCGCCCTGCTGGACGAGGGCGCGCCCCTGCTCGCCTCGGTCGGCGGACGCCTCCGGGTGCTGCTGGCCGGCTTCTCGGCCGGCGGCTACGCCGCGCTCGGCGCCATCTCGGCCGCCGGGTACGACGTGCTGGCCGGCGCGCCCAAGGCGGGCAAGGGCCGCCTCGCCCGCGAGGCCGTCGCCGCGCTGCTGCTCGGCGGCCGGCGCGGGCGCGGGGCCGGGCCGACCGGATCGGCGGGCACCACCAGGGGCACGGAACGGGGCAGTCGTTCGAAAGGCATGAGGTGAGTCCGCAGAGCTTCCGATCCGGCACGGCCGTCGAGGCGCTGTCACCGCAGGTGGCAGCCGCCTACCAGTACTGCGAGGCGGTGACCGGCAGTCAGGCGAAGAACTTCTCCTACGGCATCCGCCTGCTTCCCGTCGCCAAGCGCCGCGCCATGTCCGCGATCTACGCCCTGGCCCGGCGCATCGACGACATCGGCGACGGCGGCTGGTCCGACGAGCGCAAGTTCGAGGAGCTCGGCCGCACGCGTGCCCTGCTCGACGAGATCCGCGAGGGCTCCGTCGAGCCCGAGGACACCGACCCGGTCAAGGTCGCGCTCGCGCACAGCTGCACCCTCTTCCCCATCCCGCTGGACAGCTTCGACGAGCTGATCGACGGCATGGAGATGGACGTCCGCGGCACCAGCTACGAGAACTTCGACCAGCTGCGCCACTACTGCCGCTGCGTGGCGGGCACCATCGGCGTGCTCTCGCTCTCCGTCTTCGGGTGCAGCGACCCCAAGCGCGGCGCCGAGTACGCCGACACCCTCGGCCTCGCGCTCCAGCTCACCAACATCCTGCGCGACGTGCGCGAGGACGCCGGCAACGGCCGGATCTACCTCCCGGCCGAGGACCTCGCCCGCTACGGCTGCGAGCCCGAGGGATTCGGCCTGGCCGTTCCGCCCGCGACACAGGCTGCTTCCGATGCCTCGGCCTCCGGCGAGGACTTCCGCGGCCTGATCATGTTCGAGGCCCGCCGTGCCCAGGGCTACTTCGACGAGGGCCTGCGCCTGCTGCCCATGCTCGACCGCCGCAGCCGCGCCTGCGTCGGCGCCATGGCCGGCATCTACCACCGCGTCCTGGAACGCATCGTCGCCGAGCCCGAGGCGGTGCTGCGCGGCCGGGTCTCCCTGCCCGGCTGGGAGAAGGCCTACGTAGCACTCTCCGGACTGGTGGGAGGGCGTTCCTCTTGAAGGACCGTCCGTTCGTGTCGATCCTGTTTGCCCCACCGGCTCGGCGGGGAACCACTCGACGCCGCGCGACGTCGCGGTCGGCAGGGGAGAAGCAGCTAAGGGGGCGGCTCCGGTGAGCGCGACGCGTCAGGGCAGGGCCCTGGTCATCGGTGGCGGGCTGGCGGGCATCACCGCCGCGCTCCGCCTCGCCGACGCCGGGCTGGAGGTCACCCTCACCGAGGCCCGGCCGCGCCTCGGCGGCCTCGCCTTCTCCTTCCAGCGCGGCGCGCTGACGGTCGACAACGGCCAGCACGTCTTCCTGCGCTGCTGCACCGCCTACCGCGGCCTGCTCCAGCGCCTCGGCGTCCGGGACGAGGTGTACATCCAGCCGCGCCTGGACGTGCCCGTCCGCGACGTCAACACCGGCCGCGAGGGCAGCATCAGCCGCGACCCGCTGCCGGTGCCGCTGCACCTGGGCCGCGGCCTGCTGGGCTACCCGCACCTGAGCCTGGCCGAGCGCGCCGCCACCGGGCGGGCCGCGCTCGCCCTCAAGCGCCTCGACCTGGAAGACCCGGCGCTGGACCGACGCTCCTTCGGCGACTGGCTGCGCGAGCACGGCCAGTCCGCCCGTGCCGTCGAGGCCCTGTGGGACCTGGTCGGCGTCGCCACGCTCAACGCCACCGCCGACGCGTCCTCGCTCGCGCTGGCCGCCATGGTCTTCAAGACCGGTCTGCTCACCGACCCGGGCGCCTCCGACATCGGTTTCGCCAAGGTCCCGCTCGGCCGGATCCACGACGACATGGCACGTGCCGCGCTCGACCGCGCCGGCGTGCGCGTCCTGCTGCGCGCCCGCGCCGTGGAGATCAAGCCCTTCGAAACGGGCGAGACGGGCAAGCACAGCGTCCAACTGGAGGGCGAGCGGCTCGACGGCGGCGCGGAGACCCTGCGCGACCTCGACGCCGTGGTGCTGGCCGTCCCTCAGGACGCCGCACACGACCTGCTGCCGCCCGGCAGCCTGGACGAGCCGGAGGCACTGCTGAAGCTCGGTTACGCGCCGATCCTCAACGTCCACGTCGTCTACGACCGCCCGGTGCTGGACCAGCCGTTCCTGGCCGCCCTCGGCTCGCCCGTCCAGTGGGTGTTCGACCGCACCCCCCACTCCGGCCTGCGCGGTCCCGGCCAGTACCTGGCCCTGTCGCAGTCCGCGGCGGAGGCCGAGATCGACCTGCCCGTCGCCACGCTGCGGCAGCGCTATCTGCCCGCCCTGGAGCGGCTGCTGCCGCGCGCCCGCGAGGCCGGGGTCACCGAGTTCTTCGTCACCCGCGAGCGCACCGCCACCTTCGCGCCCGCACCCGGGACCGCCCCCCTGCGGCCGGGACCGGCGACGCGCACGCCCGGCGTGCACCTGGCCGGCGCGTGGACCGCCACGGGCTGGCCCGCGACCATGGAAAGCGCCGTGCGCAGCGGAACCGCAGCGGCCCGG
Source organism: Streptacidiphilus sp. MAP12-33 (assembly GCF_041261265.1). NCBI lineage: Bacteria > Bacillati > Actinomycetota > Actinomycetes > Kitasatosporales > Streptomycetaceae > Streptacidiphilus > Streptacidiphilus sp. MAP12-33. The sequence goes on along the minus strand of NZ_JBGCCA010000015.1, from coordinate 4,567 downwards.
AACGTCCTGAGGGAACTGCGATGACCGACATGAAGACCGCCGAGACCGCCCAGACGACGACCAGAAGCACCCGAGACAGTCTCGACAGCCGAGCGAACGGAGAGGGAACGAGCGTGGTAGCGCGCCCCGATCAGGCACCGACGGTGGAGGCGGACGTCCCCGCCCTGCTGGACCACGGCAGGACCTTGTGCACCCCCGTGCTCAAGGAGGCGGTCGCGCGTCTCGCCGCGCCCATGGACGCGGTGTCCGCCTACCACTTCGGCTGGACCGACGCCCAGGGCAACCCCACCAACGCCGACAGCGGCAAGGCCGTCCGCCCGGCCCTCGCGCTGCTCTCGGCCCGCGCGGCCGGGGCCCAGGCCGCCGTCGGCGTGCCCGGTGGGGTCGCCGTCGAGCTGGTGCACAACTTCTCGCTGCTCCACGACGACCTGATGGACCGCGACGAGACCCGCCGCCACCGCGCCACCGTGTGGACGGTCTTCGGCCCCGCCCAGGCGATCCTGGTCGGCGACGCCATGTTCGCGCTCGCCAACGAGATCCTGCTGGAGGCCCCGGGCCTCGGCACCACCTCCGCGGTCGACGCCGGCCGCGCGGTGCACCGCCTCACCGTCGCCACCCGCAAGCTGATCGACGGCCAGGCCCAGGACCTCAACTTCGAGAACCGTGACCGCGTCGGTGTCGAGGAGTGCCTGGAGATGGAGGGCAACAAGACCGGCGCCCTGCTCGCCGTCTCCGCCTCCATCGGCGCCGTCCTGGCCGGCATGGACGACCAGGGCGCCGACGCGCTGGAGCGCTACGGCTACCACCTCGGCCTCGCCTTCCAGGCCGTCGACGACCTGCTCGGCATCTGGGGCGACACCGAGGTCACCGGCAAGCCCAACTTCGGCGACCTGCGCGCCCGCAAGAAGTCCCTGCCGGTCTGCGCCGCGCTGGCCGAGGGTGGAAAGGCGTCGCTGCGCCTGGCCGAGCTGCTGGCCGACCCGGAGGGTCGTGGCGACGAGGACGAGGAACAACTCGCGGTGCGCGCGGCGCTGATCGAGGAGGCGGGCGGGCGCGCCTGGACGGCCGAGGAGGCCCGCCGGCAGCACAGCACGGCCCTGGCGGCCCTGGACGAGGTCGCCATGCCGGCACAGGTGCGGGCGCAGTTCGCCGCGCTGGCGGAATTCGTTGTGGTCAGGGAGAGGTGACGAGATGACAGCATCCGCGGACGGCCGGCTCGAACCACAGAACGAAGCAGAGCCGGCCGCGGAGAGCACCACCACGCAGTCGCAGCCCGTCGAACCGGAGACCACCCGCCTGGCGCGCGAGACGCTCGCCAAGGCCACCGCCCACCTGATCGGCCTCCAGGACGAGACGGGCTGGTGGAAGGGCAACCTGGAAACCAACGTCACCATGGACGCCGAGGACCTGCTGCTCCGTCAGTTCCTGGGCATCCGCACCGAGGAGCAGACGCGCGCGACCGCCGACTGGATCCGTTCGCAGCAGGGGGCGGACGGCACCTGGGCCACCTTCTACGGTGGCCCTTCGGAGCTGTCGACGACCGTCGAGGCCTACGTCGCGCTGAAGCTCGCGGGTGACGACCCGGAGGCCCCGCACATGAAGCGGGCCTCGCGCTGGATCCGCGAGCAGGGCGGCATCGCCGCCACGCGCGTCTTCACCCGCATCTGGCTGGCCCTGTTCGGCTGGTGGCCCTGGGAGCGGCTGCCGGAGCTGCCGCCGGAGGTCATCTTCCTGCCGCGCAACTTCCCGCTGAACATCTACTCGTTCGGCTGCTGGGCCCGGCAGACCATCGTCCCGCTGACCGTCGTCTCGGCCCACCGCCCGGTGCGGCCCGGCCCGTTCGCCCTGGACGAGCTGCACACCGATCCGGCCAACCCGTACCGCACCCGGCCGACCGCCCCCGCCTACACCTGGGACGGCTTCTTCCACCGCCTCGACAAGGCGCTGCACTACTACCACAAGATGCCGGTCAAGTCCCTGCGCCGGCTCGCCCTGCAGCAGGCCGGGCGGTGGATCGTCGAGCGCCAGGAGGCCGACGGCTGCTGGGGCGGCATCCAGCCCCCGGCCGTCTACTCGCTGATCGCGCTGCACCTGCTCGGCTACGACATGGACCACCCGGTCATGAAGGCCGGCCTGGCCGCGTTCGACCGCTTCACGGTCCACACCGACGAGGGTCACCGCTGGATCGAGGCCTGCCAGTCGCCGGTGTGGGACACCTGCCTCGCGCTCATCGCGCTGGCCGACGCCGGGCTCCCCGCCGACCACGACTCCCTGGTGCGGGCCACCGACTGGCTGCTCGGCGAGGAGGTGCTGCGCCGCGGCGACTGGGCCGTGCAGCGGCCCGATCTCCCGGCCGGGGGTTGGGCGTTCGAGTTCGACAACGACAACTACCCCGACATCGACGACACGGCGGAGGTGGTGCTGGCGCTGCGCCGCGTCGCCCACCCCGAGCCCGGCAAGGTCGCGGGCGCGACGCGTCGCGGGATCGACTGGGTGCTCGGCATGCAGTCCAAGAACGGCGCCTGGGCGGCGTTCGACGTCGACAACACCTCCACCCTGCCGAACAAGCTGCCCTTCTGCGACTTCGGCGAGGTCGTCGACCCGCCGAGCGCGGACGTCACCGCCCACGTGGTGGAGATGCTGGCCGCCGACGGAAAGGCGGGCGACCCCCGCACCCGCCGCGGCATCGACTGGCTGCTGAAGGAGCAGGAGGAGGACGGCTCCTGGTTCGGCCGCTGGGGAACCAACTACGTCTACGGCGTGGGCTCGGTCGTGCCGGCGCTGGTCGCCGCGGGCCTGCCGGAGGACCACCGGTCCATCCGGCGCGCGGTGGCGTGGCTCACGGAGAAGCAGAACGCCGACGGCGGCTGGGGCGAGGACATGCGCTCCTACCAGGACAAGTCCTGGGCCGGGCGCGGGACGTCCACCGCGTCGCAGACGGCGTGGGCGCTGATGGCGCTGCTCGCGGCGGGGGAGAGCGGCGAGGTCGTGGACCGCGGCGTCCGCTGGCTGGCGCAGACGCAGCTCGCGGAAGGCACCTGGGACGAGCCGGAGTTCACCGGGACGGGCTTCCCGTGGGACTTCTCGATCAACTACAACCTGTACCGGCTGGTCTTCCCGGTCACCGCGCTCGGCCGCTACCTCCACGGCACCCCGCACCTCACCCCGGGCGAGGCGGACCGCGAGACCCGGCCGGGTCTGCCGCTGCCGACCGGCGGCGCCTCGGACGCGCCGGCACCGAGGCGGCTCCTGCCTTCTCTGGCGGGCAGGCGACTGAGATGACATGTGGCAACCCCCTCAGGGGCGCGAGGAACTGCGCGAGCAACCACTCTGTGCGGATGGCCCTGTTCGAGGGGGACCAACAGCTCACCGGTGGCTTGTCGCGCAGTTCCTCGCGCCCCCAGGTTGAGGGTGGTCCCCGTGAGTGCCAATAGTTCGACTCTCGTGGCGTGCGCGCTCGGGATAGAGGCGTGGGTGCTCCGGGCGGCAAGCCCCGTCAGCACCGGGATGGGACCGGAGCGCGCGGAGCGGGCCATGAGGGCGACGCTCCGCGCGCGGGCGTGTGCGCCGTCCGCACTGGTCTTCGCGGGCCTCGGTGCGTCGGTCGTCACGGGTATCCGTCCGGGGGACGTCGTGATCGCCACCGAGGTGCGGGACGATCGGGGCGTGGTGGCTGAGGGTGGCCCGTCGCCGCTCGAAGAGTCCTTGGTCGCAGCGGGGCTGACCGTCCACCAGGGCGTGCTCCACTCCAGCGACCACGTGGTCCGTGGCGCGGAGCGCACCCGGCTCGCGGAGTCCGGTGTCACCTGCGTCGACATGGAGACCGCCGCCGTCTGCCGCGCCGCGCCGGGAGTGCCCGTGCTCTCCGTCCGCGTCGTGGTCGACACGCCCGAGTACGAGCTGGTCCGGCCGGCCACCGTCGTGCACGGGATCCGCGCGCTGCGCGCGCTCAAGCAGGTCGGGACGGTGCTCGCGACCTGGCACCCGAACTGAGGGGAGTCATTGCCATGACCGCTGTCTCGCTGGGTATGCCCGCGGTGCCGGTGGAGCCGCTGGCGCCGCGTCGGATCAGCCGTCAGATCATGGTGGGGAACATCGCCGTCGGCGGCGGTGCGCCGATCTCGGTGCAGTCGATGACGACGACGGTGACGGCGGACGTGAACGCGACGCTTCAGCAGATCGCGGAGCTGACGGCGTCGGGTTGCCAGATCGTGCGGGTGGCCTGCCCGTCGCAGGACGACGCGGACGCGCTGGCGATCATCGCGAAGAAGTCGCAGATCCCGGTGATCGCCGACATCCACTTCCAGCCGAAGTACGTCTACGCGGCGATCGACGCGGGCTGTGCGGCGGTGCGGGTGAACCCGGGCAACATCCGGCAGTTCGACGACCAGGTCAAGGAGATCGCCAAGCGGGCCGGTGACGCGGGCATCCCGATCCGGATCGGCGTGAACGCGGGTTCGCTGGACAAGCGCCTGCTGGAGAAGTACGGGCGGGCGACGCCGGACGCGCTGGTGGAGTCGGCGCTGTGGGAGTGCTCGCTGTTCGAGGAGCACGGCTTCCGCGACAT